>CAYZXF010000131.1:0-3623 GCA_964482355.1 uncultured Anaerolineaceae bacterium
GAATGGTTTGATGAGCTCGATCACCCGCTAAAGGAGGCTATGATGCGGTTGCGCGAAATCGTCCTGGGAGCCGATGCGCGCATGGAAGAGTCCATCAAATGGAGCGCTCCGACCTTTGCCTACGAAGGCAACCTTGCTAGCTTCCAGCCGCGTGCCAAGAAGTTTGTGAGTCTGATGTTTCATCGGGGGTCAGAGATTCCTGGCCGACATGCTCTTCTGGAGGGGGATGCTTCGTTGGTCCGGATCGCACGATTCGCAGATCTTGAGGACGCGAACAAGAAGCAAGGAGAGTTAGAAGCCGTCGTCCGCGATTGGTGCGCTTGGCGCGAGACGACTGTCCAGCTTCAATAATTCGGTTAAAGGAGTAAAAACCAATGATTGAAATACGCGACAAAGGCACTAACATGCCTATCGGTGAGATCAGCGAAGCCCAACTTCAATTTCTGATCGACCAGCTCGAAGAAGAAGACCTAGAGGATCACGACTATGCGATCACATCTATGCTGCTTCAAACGTTCGAGGCCGAGGGAGCAGACGCGGAGCTGGTAGCAATGCTTACGGAAGCCTTGGGCACACAAGAAACTATCGAGATCGTGTGGACACGGGAGGCGTAGCCCAATTAGCAGGGTGACCGCATCTCAACCTAAGAGCCTATTTGCACGGAAGCCATCCGACGCGTAGATTCGGGTCATGTCGCGTGGGCTCATAGCGCTGTCGGCAGCAGGCCTTTTGCTCCTGGGAGGAATCATTGGGTATTCCCTGGGAGGCGAAGCGCTTGCCGCACCAGAACCCACGCCAACTAACTCACCGGTGCCAAGCAGGACCTCTACCGCAATTCCCACCGCGACTCCTACTATTACTCAAACTGCAGCACCGACCCACACCCCTACTGTGACTTACACGCCAACTCCGCAATACACTCCTTCGATCACTCCAACTCCCTCACATACGCCGACCCCAAGCCTGGTTCCCACCTTCGCTCCAATCGCTGCGAAGGTACTGGTTCAGTCAAACTGTCGCTATGGACCCGGCGCCGCCTACCTGTACGAATGGGGACTGTTCCCGGACGTCCGGGTTGATATCGTAGGCCGCAACGACATAGGTACATGGGCGTATGTAGAGCCCTGGACCTACTTTGACCGATGCTGGGTCAACTCCGAATTTCTTGAGATTCGGGGGGATCTTAGAGACGCTCCACCGTATTACTCGCGGCTACCGTTCGGGGAGCTCTACAATCCGCCTACGAATGTCCGCGCGAGTCGCAATGGGGATGACGTCGTAATCGCTTGGGATCCGGTGTGGATGACCACTGACGACGATCGAGGCTATTTAATCGAGACCTGGCTGTGCCGAGATGGGCAATTGATATTCACTCCGCTCCAGACGAGGCAATATCAGGAAACCACCATCACTGTTCAGGATGAGACCGGCTGCCAGTTGCCGTCCGGGGGGCGAGTGTACACAGCCGAAAAACATGGCTACACTCAATGGATTCTCATCGTCTGGCCTGCGCACGAACCAATAGCTACTCCATAGTTCGATACAATCTAGGATGTTCCGCGTTTCAGGAGCAATCATCAACCCGTTGAACTCCGCATCATGAGATTCGATCACGCTATCATCGCAGTACTCGACCTTGATGTCGCTACGGCCGACTTTAAGCAGCTTGGCTTCACAACTATCTATGGCGGCGAGCACGGCGGCGGTCTTACACACAACACCCTAATTACCTTTGCCGACGGTACCTACCTTGAGGTAATGGCCCCTACCAGGCCTGAGCTACTTTCTAACCCACCCGAGCCTGGCCCGGGAAATTACCTGTTCTTTTTCGATGGGGGCGAAGGCTATGCTGGCTTCGCACTTCATACGGATGAGTTGGATGCAGTTGTGAATCGAGTGAGGGAAAGTGGAATGGAGATCGCCGATCCTGGCTCGGGAGGCCGAGTTCGAACGGACGGCGTGGAGCTGGCATGGCGAAGCGCGTTTCTGCTTGGCTCTTATTCCCCGTTCTTTATGACTGACGAAAGCCCGCGGGAGCTGCGAGTGCGAACCGATCCCGATCTCATTTCCCATCCCAATGGTGCCTTGGGCATCAGGCGCATTTTGAGCGTTGTGTCAGACCTCAATACAGGCGTCAAGCGGTACACGGCAATGTTGGGAAAGTCTCCCACACCGGGTCCTGTGATCGATGAAGCGGAAACGGCCGCATTCAAAATCGGATCCTTCGAAGCGGTTATCGCCGCACCCACACCTGCCGCAGGCCGGCTGTTCGATCATCTTGAGGGCCGGGGAGAGGGCCTCCATGAAATTGAGATCGAGACCGACCATGGCGCAGACGAAGGATCGATGCTGGTACATGGTGCACCGATCAAGCTGGTAAGCAAGTAATTCACAGCGAAGCACAAATTGCCCTAGGGAGACGAGAAGATGAAATCACGGATGGCATATGGCCTGATCGCAATTCTTGCAGTTGGGTTGGCGTTGTTCGTAGGAATGGCGGTCGTCGCGCGGGGCCAGGCTCTCGATTTGATCAATAATCCAATAGAAGTTCGAGCCGCGCTCGATGAATCACCGGCGGACTATGGGCTTCCATATGAGGATGTCAGCGTAACATCCGAGGATGGTTTTCGGTTAGCTGGATGGTACGTCCCCTCCGAGAACGGGGCGGTAATCATGGCGCAGCACGGCCTCAAATCCAACCGCACCGCTTTATTGGAAGAGGCCAAAATGCTTCATGATCACGGATACGGAGTGCTTCTAACTACGGTGCGTGCACATGACGAGAGCGAAGGCGAGCTGATCTCGTTTGGCTACCACGAGATGAAGGATTGGGACGCCTGGTATCAGTTTCTATTGAACCGGGAGGACGTCAATCCTCAGAAGATCGCTGTGCTTGGAAACTCGATGGGAGCGACTCAGGCTATTCAATACGCCGCCCTCAATGACGGCATTGTCGCGGTCGTGGCGCACAGCCCGTTTTCCTCGATCGACGACACCGTAGCGGTTAGCGTGACGGCACTCACGGGACTGCCCGCATTTCCGTTCGCCCCAATGGTGTTGTTCTGGGCGGAGCAAGAACTGGGATTTGATTCGGCCGAAATTGACGCTAAGTTATGGATTGACGACATCAGCCCACGCCCCGTATTCATTTTGCAGGGTGGCAAGGACACCGTCGTGTCAACCAATGGCGGTGAGCTCCTTTTGGCGGCAGCCGGAGATCCAAAGGAGTTGTGGTTTGAAGAAGACCTGGCCCACGTCGAATTCGACACCCAGCTCCCTGAGGAATTCGAGGCGCGCGTAGTGGGCTTTTTCGATCAGTATCTCTTTCCCGAGGCTCCTTAGCCCTTATATTGCTCCTGGCCGAACGGAATCGATCTGTATGCTGTAGGCGCCGGGTGGCTGAGGCAATCTCCCCCTGAGCGACCCAATACCCTTCGCTAAGCGAAAAATTGTCTATCGGCTGCCGGGCATGGACGAGATCAAGGTCGCAAAGGATCGGCCCTACAAACGGATCGATGACCGTGAGCTGAAGTTCGACGTCTATCGACCTCCCCAAGGCGACCCGTCGCGCAATCTTCCCGTAGTGGTATTTGTGCACGGGGAAGGTCCGCCCGAAGTAATCG
>CAYZXF010000132.1:0-14818 GCA_964482355.1 uncultured Anaerolineaceae bacterium
CGGTAGATGTTTTGTAGCACCGCCGGATTAATAAATGCTTACCTCGCATGGTGCCTTGGGATAGAATTTGGTCAACGCCCCTGTAGCTCAGTTGGATAGAGCACCGCCCTCCGGAGGCGGGTGCCGGCGTTCGAGTCGCCGCAGGGGTACTTATCGAGAGAACAGAAGGGCCCCACGCCTTGTGGGGCCCTTCTGTTCTCAGCCGCTCAGCCCGATCCCAGCTTCTGTTCGAGAGCGGATGTCAGGGCAGGCACGATGTCATAGAGATCGCCCACGACACCAAACCTGGCCAACTTGAAGATGGGTGCATCTGGATCCTTGTTGATGGCGACGATGGTCTTTGAGGTTCGCATCCCGGCCAGATGCTGGATCGCGCCGGAGATTCCACACGCGATGTAAAGATCCGGCGAGACAACCTTGCCGGTTTGGCCGACTTGATTGGAGTATGGTACGTAGCCCGCATCTACCGCTGCTCGACTGGCTCCGACGGCTGCGCCCAACACCTTCGCCAACTCTCCGATCAGTTCGAATCCCTGGTGTGCGCGCCAGATCTCCTGTTCCTTCTCATCGATTATTTCGGCCGGCGGCTCGAGGGATGGATTGTTGGACGTTCCGCGACCTCCGGAAACAATGACGGCCGCATCTGCAAGGCTGACGCCTGCCTCTGATTCCTTGTAACCATGCACCTCGGTGACGGGTTTACCCAGATCAAGCTCTAGCTTGGTGACGGCGCCGCCTGGCTCAGCGCTCACCTCCGGCATCGTAAAAGCGCGTGACCTAGTAGTTAGCACCTGAGGGCGGCTGGCCAGATTGACTTCCTTTACCAACAGCTTGCCGGCGTAAATTGGACGGGTGGCAACAATCACCGCTCCATCCATCTCGTACTGCACGATATCCGGAGACACACCCGTTTCAAGATCAATGGCGAGCATTCCCGCCAGCTCCCTGGAACGACTGGTGGTTGGAAAGAGTACGATCTCAGGGTCGTTTTCCTTGACGATCTGCGTCAGGGCGTCGGCATAAACTTCTGGGCGAAAGTGCTCGAGCAGCGCATCATCTGCTAGCAAGGCTTCGCCTGCGCCATATTCGAGCGCCTGCTGCGCAATTGGCTCCACGTCGCTGCCCAGGACAACTACTTTTGTCTCGGATCCTGCTGCCTCCGCTAGATCTCGCCCCACCCCAAGCGTCTCCCAAGAGGCAGCGAGGGCACGGCCATCAAAGTGATCGATGTAGACGAGGATCATCAGATCACCTTCTCTTCGAAGAGACGATCTACCAGTTTCGCAGCGATTTCGGCTGGATCGCCCCCCTCAATAATTTCGCATGCAGTCTCGCCTTTCGCGGGGACCTGGATCTCTGGCCAGGTCAGTGCCGGCTGAGCATCCCCATCCAGCCCGATATCGGACGCCGACCATCGTGGGATTTCGGCCTTGGAAGCCTTGCGAATTCCCATGAAGGAGGGATACCTTGGCTCATTGATCTCTTTCACCACGCTCACGACTGCGGGCAGTGGGCCGCTCACAACCTGGCGGCCCTCTTCAAGCAACCGCTCCACCGTTATGGTTTCTGCACCTGCGTCCAATCCTGAAATAGCGGCAACTAGATTCAGTGAGGGCCATCCGAGCCGCCGGGCGACCTGCGAGCCCATAACGCCCGTATCCGTATCCACCGCGGATTTGCCAAAGAAGACTAGATTGACGGATTCTAGCTTTTCGATTCCAGCCGCCAGCACGTGCGAGGCGACAAGCGAGTCGGCCGAATCAAATAACGGATCGTAAATGAGGATGGCCTCGTCGCACCCCATAGCCAAAGCTTGTTTTAGTGCGTCTTCAGCCGTCTCCGGGCCGAGGCAGATGGCAGTGACCTGCCCACCCTCCGCCTCCTGGGTGACGAGTGCCTGCTCGACTGCATACTCGTCCCAGGGATTTAGAACCAAAGGAGCCTCTCCCCATGAGGCCTTGCCATTGTCCACGGTTAGCGTGGCAGCCGTGTCAGGCGTCTGTTTGACGCAAACTACGATGTTCAATCTAGCCTCCTAATCGGGTCTCTCACCGCAGATCCCAATTGCTACTCACTCCGATTGCCAATAATCCGCGTCGAATCCTGGCATCTCTTTCCGGAGCGGTCGGTCCTTGCGAGTTCCTAATGCATATCCCGCCTGGATCAGCGAGTGGATCTCATTGGTTCCCTCGTAAATCATGGCGCCCCTTGAGTTACGTAGGTATCGTTCAACAGGATACTCATCGCTGTACCCGTATCCGCCATGCACAGCGATTGCCTCGGAGGCCGCGTTAAAGGAAGCATTGGTGGCAAACTGCTTGGCCATCGAAGTTTCAAACGTATTTCGCTCCCCTTCGTTCTTCTGCCATCCTGCCTTTAGATACAGAAGCCTGGCAATTTCATAGTCCTGCGCCATCTGAGCGATTTTGGCCTGTATCAATTGGTGGTCTGCGATCGATCGCCCAAACGCCTTACGCTCATTTGCATACTCCACACTCGCCTCCAGACAGGCACGAATGAGTCCGGTTGCTCCAGCTGCTACTGTGTAGCGGCCACTATCGAAGCCCGACATGGTTATTTTGAATCCCTCGCCTTCTTCACCAACAAGGCTCTCGTTGGGAACGCGCACATCTTGAAGCGATATCCAGCCCGTTGAGCCTGCCCTTACGCCCAGCTTTCCTTTAATATCGCCGGTGGTCACACCCTTGCTCTTCAAATCAATGATGAAGGAGGACAAGGCGTCGCTCGGACGCTCCGGCTCAAAATCTGTTCGGGCAGTCAGCAGTGCATAATCCGCCTTGCTTGCCAGCGAGATCCACATCTTTTCGCCATTCAGCACGAAGTCAGTGCCGTCTTTCTTAGCTGTGGTCTGGATATTGGCCACGTCGGAGCCCATACCCGGTTCTGTAAACGCGCCGCAGCCAATCTTCTCTCCCTTTGCCAGCGGAGTGAGAAATTGTTCTTTCTGCGCATCGGTGCCCCACTGCAGCAGGGTAAGCGCGGACAGCCCGACATGGACTGACATGATGACCCGCAGGGTCGAGTCGACGGCTTCCAGTTCCTCGCATGCCAGCCCAAGTGCTACGAAGTCCATTCCCTGACCGCCATAGCGCACCGGCAAACAAATGCCCAGGATCCCGAGCTCGGCCATCCTCGGCAACACATCAGGCGACATTTCCTGTTTTTGGTCCCATTCGCGGATGGTGGGAGCTACCTCCTTTTGAGCGTAGTCCCGCACCATCTTTTGAGCCATCTCGTGCTCAGCCGTGAGGCTAAGATCCATTGCAGGGTCCTCCAGAAGCCGGTCGTAATTATAGCTGGGCGAAGGTATTATCAGCGGTCCATGGACCTCTTACGAAGGCGCGGCCTACACATTGCAGCCGTTCTGATCCTGCTCGTTGCAGTGGGTGCCACTGCCTACCCGAAGGGCTTCGTCGAGAACCTGGAAGCGGCTGCCACCGCAATTCGGGCTGGTCGTGCGGACCTAGCCCTCCCCGCGCTCACTAATGCAATTGCACTTGAGCCAGATGTGCCGGATCTACACCTGCGCGCCGCGCAGGGCGCACTATCGGTTGATGAGATCGATCAAGCTTCAGTGTTCTTAAGTCAGGTTCCCAATAGCGAGCCGCTCATTGAGTGTCTGCAATTGGACGCGGCTCTCCAAGCCGGGATGATCGAGGCGGCACTTGCTCTGCTTCCCGGGCGCCGCTGCCCGGAGCAATCTGCGATGTTTTACCAAGAAGCTGACCAGCTCGTCGCCGACGGCGACTACGAAGGCGCCACTCAGCTGCTGGAATCGCTGCTCGGTGCGCTTCCACCGACCTCCGAGGCCAGCGAAACACTGGGTACCTTGATCGCCTTGAAGGATCCCGAAGCTGCCTTGAGCCATCTCAGGCTGGCGGTTGACCTCGACCCTCGGGCAGCGAGCCTGGCAAATGATCTTATTGGGGTCATCGAGTCCGCGCGCAGCGAAGAAAATCCGGCCTACACTCTGGCGCAGTTGGGTCAGGCGCTCGCACGCGCAGGTCTGTGGCCGATGGCCGCCACCGCATTTGAAAACGCCCTGGTGCAGGATCCTGAATACACGGAGGCAAGAGCCTACTTTGGGTTGGCGTTGGACCGGTCCGGGCAGAATGGCCTTCCACAGTTGGAGCTTGCGGTGGCGCAAGCGCCTCGGGCCGCCCTTCCCCAGATGTTCCTAGGAAAACACTGGCTCATTAAGGGAGAGCCCGAGCGCGCGGTCGAAGCGTATGAACAAGCTGCAGTGCTTGCACCAGAAGACCCGATGCTCGCAATCGACCTCGGAGCGGCCTATGCTGCGGCAGGTGACCTTCCTTCGGCCAAGTCTGCATTTAATTACGCCATAGACCTGGACCCGGACGATCCGACCTTGTGGTCACTTTTCGCACAATTCTCGATAGACTACGAGATTGAACTCAACGAAATTGGCCTACCCGCCGCACGCCAGGCGGTTGTACTCCAGCCAAGAAGCGCAGCCGCATTGGACCGACTCGGGTATACACATCTGCTGTTGGGCAACTGGACCCTCGCCGAACGCTTCCTGGTGGAAGCCATTCAAATTGATACGAATCTCGCGAGCGCGCATTATCATTTGGGCCTGCTGAGACTCACTGACGGTGATTTGGTTGGCGGACGGGCCTCACTCTTTCTCGCGGTCGCGCTTGATCCAAACGGTCGATTCGGTAGCCTCGCTCAGCGCTCGTTGGAGAATTTGAATGAGTGATCGATCCTCTAGAGGACAGAGGTTCCATATCAGTGGCTCCCTTCTGGCAGCTCCGCTTCTGACCGGGCTGCTAATAGCTTCATGCAGCGTTTCGTCTGCACCAGGAGATGTCGTCTTTCAAGACGATTTCTCCAGGCCAGTCAGTGGATGGGACCGTTACTACGACGCAACCTATTCCTCGGACTATCATGAAGGTGGCTATCGAATCCACGTGCTAGAACCCAATACCGATGCCTGGGCAATCCCGCACCTGGATCTGGCCGACGTTCAGATCGAAGTTGACGCCACCAGGCTTGGCGGTCCGGAGGACAATGTCTATGGCGTCATATGTCGGTATAAGGATGCACGAAATTTCTATTTCTTCCTGGTCTCGAGTGACGGCTATTCAGGCATTGGCGTATATAAGGACGGTCGGCGCAGGCTGCTCACTGATGAGAGCCTGCTTCCTTCCGAGGCAGTGAATCGGGGCGATATTCCGAATCACATTCGGGCCGATTGCAATGGGTATCAGCTGCGTCTGTTCGTAAACGGAATACTTGTCGCGCAAACCCAGGCCGCAGAGTTCCCGCGTGGAGACGTCGGACTGATTGCCGGATCCTATAGTCAGCCGGGGACCGAGATTCTGTTCGACAACTTTTCTGTGCTTCAGCCTGCCGTGCCAAGTCCATAAATTTGCTCTGCAAATTTGCAGAGCTCGAACAGATTCTCCGTGCTGTATCCTATCCAAGCATGGCCCAAAGGACCCATGCGTGGGTCTCAGCCCCAATGCGGTGCGATTATGTAAGGTACAAACCGCTGCACATAGTTCGGATTACCCTCCTAGGCTCCTCACAGACCGCTCATGTATAATCGCGCCATGCCTACGAAGAGCGAGCTCGAAGCACAATTGCAAACCGCGATCCGCGACGGCGACGATATGCACAAGCGAACGCTGCGGATAGTGCTTTCGGAATGGAAACTTGCGGAAGTTGAACGCGGTGAAGAGCTCGATGAGGCGGCCGCCATTTCATTATTTCAGAAGCAGGCGAAAGCACGGCGCGAAGAGATTGCAGACGCGGAGCGCGCAGAACGGCCCGAGATCGTAGAATCATCTCAGGCAGAGCTGACCTACCTGGAGACCTTTCTTCCTCAACCCCTCAGTCAGAGTGAGCTGGAGCAAATGGCACGCGCTTCAATACAGGAAACAGGGGCAACCGAACCGTCGCAGATGGGGTTGGTCATGAAGGATCTCATGCCTCGTACCGCGGGCCGCGCAGATGGCAAACAGGCCAGCGAAGTGGTCCGCAAGATGCTCAGCTCCGACTAACCAATTATGGATGACAGCAGTCGAACTCTCCGTCGCCGTCTCTCCCGCACGTGGGAGGCCGCGCAGTTGGGGATCATTTTCGCCTTTGGTTTGATTGGAACCGTCGTCGCGCTTTCCATAAGCTCAATCGAAAACCAATCGACTTTGGCGTTGCAGGCCGGCGATGTGGCTGGCCAAGATGTTCTCGCACCCCACGAGCTGAGCTATGCAAGCAGCGTTCTGACCGATCAGGCACAGGCCGCTGCGGAGCAGTCGGTCGCCGATATTTACGATCCTCCAAACAGCGCTATCGCTCGACTCCAGCTTGAAAAGCTGTCCGCCAGCCTCGATTTCATCAGCTCCGTTCGCTCTGATGAATTCTCGACTTCAGGTGAGCGCCTTCAGGAACTAGTGGCAATGAAGGATCTGCTCCTGGACCAGCAAGAAGCTCAAACGCTCCTGAACTTTTCTCCGTCGGGCTGGGAGGCAGTCCGTCTCGAATCTCTCGCTGTCCTAGAGCAGGTAATGCGTGGCGAAATTCGCGAGGATCGTGTTGAGGATGCATCGCGAGGCGTACGCACCTTGATCAGCTTCGGGTTGGCCGAGGAACAGGCTCAGGTAGTGGAAGAGTTCGTGACCGCGTTCGTGGCCGCCAATGCGTTGTTCAACGCGGATGATACGGCCGCTGCTCGCCAGGAGGCCCGAGACTCGGTGGCTCCGGTCACGCGGTCGTTCGCGCCGGGCCAAACCATTATCGCTCTCGGAGATCCGGTGTCTGCGCTCGATGTCGAGGCGCTCGAAGCCTTTGACTTGCTCAAGCCACCGAATCGATTCCAGGATCTCGCATCGCTCTCGCTCCTGGTACTTGTCTTAGGTAGTGCGATCGCTCTCTTCGCATATCGAATTCATCCCGAAATGCTGCAGAATATGCGCATCTCCTGGGTCACCAGTTTCCTGTTCGTGATTACCTCGCTGGGCTTGGGATACGCGGTGTCTGGCCAGGGTGTGCTTCCATATTTCTTCCCAGCCGCCACACTGCCAATGCTCTTGGCGATCCTGGTCGGACCCGGAATGGGTGTGATTTCCGCTATGGCGCTGGGTGCGCTGGCAGGCTACCTCGGCGTCCGCGGGCTTGAGATTTCACTCTACTTCATGCTGAGCGGCGCTTTAGGTGCGCTGGCAATTGGGCGCGCAGAGCGGTTGGGGGTTTTTGCATGGTCCGGCGTTGTGGCCAGCCTGGCAGCCGTCGCGGTTGTGCTTGTCTTCCGAATTCCCGATCCTGCAGCCGATATTTTTGAGAAGGCGCAGGTTATGGGCGGCGCCTTGATTACAGGCATCCTATCCGCCGGTCTGGCATTTGGTGTCCTGCTCATCATTGGTAGCGCACTTAGAATCACGACCAACATTCAGCTTATCGAGCTCTCGCGGCCGGATCATCCGCTGCTTCAATTGCTGCTCCGTAAAGCGCCTGGGACCTATCAACACAGTCTCCAGGTTGCAAACTTAGCGGAACAAGCGGCAAGGGCAATCGATGGAAACGGGATGCTTACTCGGGTAGGGTGTCTGTACCACGATGTCGGCAAGACCGAGCGACCTCAGTTCTTCATCGAAAATCAACTGTCGGGCCAGAATATCCATGAGCAAATGGATCCTGCAACGAGCGCCAGTATGATCATCGCGCATGTCACCGACGGTCAGGAATTGGCGCGGAAGCATCGGCTGCCAAAGGTGGTTGCCGCCTTTATTCTCGAACATCACGGTACGATGCGGACGGAGTATCAGTATCGCCTCGCGCTCAAAGCCGCCGGCGATGATTCAGATAGTGTCGACCCACGAGACTTTACCTACCCGGGTCCCCGGCCGCGCTCCAAAGAGACTGCCATTCTTATGCTGGCGGATGGCGTGGAGGCCAAGATTAGAGCCGAGATGCCAGAAGACGAGGCCTCACTGGATGAAGCGGTTGCATGGGTCATCGAGGACCGGCTGGCCAAGAAGCAATTGGCCCGAACCGATCTGACATTGAAAAATCTAGACACCATTCGCAGGTCCTTCGTCAAAACCCTTCGCAGCATCTACCATCCACGAATCCGTTACCCGGAGGTACCAGAAGACGACGCCTCTGAAACCGCTTTGCCGGTAGAGGCGGAAATCACGCCCGAGCACAAGGAGGCTTGATGATTCAGCCTGCAAGGAAGGATGGTCCGAAAGTGGTCGGTTTGTGAGCCTCGAGATCCAGGTTCAGGAAGGGGAATTCGGGCCCGGATTCGAACCAACGATTGCCGCGGCTGCCGAAGCCACCCTTCAGGACCAGAAAATTGAATCCGGCGTACTTACCGTCGTGCTCACAAATGAAGCCGGTATTTCCGAATACAACCTGCGGTATGCGGGAGTCAACCAGCCGACCGATGTGCTTTCGTTCACTGGGGGAGAAATTGACCCGGATACCGGCGAAGAATATCTGGGAGACGTGATCCTCTGCCCTCCAATTGCTCTCACAGGAGCATCCATGGGAAAGCACGCTTTGCTGGATGAGGTCAGCCTGCTGACCGTGCACGGCGTTCTCCACCTCTTGAGTTACGACCACGACGACGAGGACAGCCGTCAGAAAATGTGGACGATCCAGGAGCGTATCCTGGATCGTCTGGGCCGCCCGATTGATGGAACAACAGAACGGTAAAGCTGCGCCCCACTGTCGTCCTTATTCGAATCGCATATGCCGAACACTCTAGCGAGCTCGTTCCGGAATGCCTTCTCAGGAATTTCGTATGCGCTTCGCACCCAGCGAAACGCTAGAATCCATCTCGGGATCACGCTGGCGGTTCTGGTACTTGGAGCATGGCTCCGGATCGGCGCAGAAGATTGGGTGCCGTTGATACTCGCGGCCGGCCTGGTCTGGTCGGCAGAATTGATAAATACTGCATTGGAAGCAGCGATTGACCTCGCCAGCCCCCAGGAACATTCTCTTGCGAAAACATCGAAAGACGTGAGTGCTGGGGCGGTTTTGCTCGCCGCTGCCGCGGCGGCCGTGGTTGGCGTTCTGATTCTCGGTCCTCCGCTCTATGCACGGATCTTCCCATGACAAAGACGATGGCTGGGTCAAATTCGCACAATTCGTCACTCCCCCAAAAGCACTCATTGCAACTGGCTTGTCGATATGGTTTAATGCTCGATTGCCACTCCTTGGCGACTACTTGGCGCGCAAAATCATGACAGACGACGTACGCACGATACAGAGCAACTTGTATCGCGCTGCTACAGCCTCCTTCGACTTCGATAAGCCCAGCGAAGCGCTGAGCGATTTGCTCGCGATGGCGAGCGAGCTCACGGGGTCGGAACGCGCCGCGCTCTTCGAATTTGACGAGACCGAGTCGGGCTTTACGCCGCGGGTTGCCGAAGGAATTACTGTGGGCGACCTTGGGCGGCTCTCTTCCACCTCCGAACACCCGGTACTTCGAGAAGTACAAACAAGTCACCGGGCAGTCGCCACCGACGGCACCGCGGGCTCGATGGGATTGCCGCTTGCCCCTGGGTCCGTAGCTTGCGCCCCCTGCTTCACAGGCGGCAAGACCTTCGGTTTAATGTTTGTTGCGAATGATCGAGGCGATCCCTACACAGAGGACGACCTCTCTACGCTGGAGGTTCTGGCCGCACGCGCGGCTGAGGTTCTTGCGTACGCTCGTCAGACCGCAAGCCAGAATTATCTCTTCCATAAGCTCTCCCTTCTGTACCAGGCCAGTCATTCGATCACGGGCACGCATGAGCGCGATGAAGCGATTCGCCAAATGGCGGCCCATATGCTCAAGGCCTCATCCGCGACCATCTGCGAGGTGCAGGTGCTCGAAGACGGTAAGGAGCAAACACGCAGATTCCAGCAGCCCTTAGGCCAGTCTGTGCCGCATACGATCGTCTCCGATGGTCCCATCAAGGTGCTGGATTACCCAATTCATGATCAGGTTCTCAACGACCTGATGCCGGCCACCATCAGTCTCCAGCCTCCGGTGGGTTCTGGCGAAGACTTGGCGTTGCTTCAGTCTGAGGGCTACACCGCGGCCGCAATATTCCCGCTTGCAGTAGGCAGCGAACCCTTGGGGTTAGTGCGCATTTTGTACGATCAGCCAGGTCAGCAAATCGGCGAGCAGGAAATGGAACTGACGCAGGCCATCGTCAACATAGGGGCGATCGGGCTTCAGGACGCGATCCACCTTGAAACGGCCGAATCGCGTGCGAGCCAATTGCAGGTGCTGAGCGAAATCGGTCGCGAAATGACTTCAACTCTCGACCTCGAGGCCGCTTTAGAAAATTCCATGAAGTACGCCCAAGAAATGCTTCAGGCTGAAGCTTGTGTGCTATTTCTGATGGACGATGAGGGCCAAGAACTGATTCTAAAGGCCAGCGGCGGTCGCTTTATGCGAGTGAAAGACGTTGCAATCCGGCTAGAAGAAGGCATTGCCGGCTGGGTAGCCCGAAATAAGGCTCCACTGATCGTCAACGATGTGCGAACCAATCCTCTTTACCACAGCGCCATTGACGCACAAACCGGGATGCTAACTGCTTCCGTGCTCTGCGTGCCGCTTGAGGCGCGCGGGGAGATCATGGGCGTGATCGAGGCTATCAACCACCCGCGCGGCGCGTTCAACGAGACCGATCAGCAGATGCTGTCTTCAGTGGGCTCCTGGGCCGCAATTGCTCTGGACAACGCCAACCTGTTCCAAAGTGTCACTGAGGAACGCAGACGTCTGGAAGCCACTCTGGTCGAGACTGCAGACGCCGTGGTGCTCACAACTCTGGCAGGGCGGATCACCCTGATCAATAAGGCCGCCGGTCAGGCATTTCGTATCAACACCGAGAAAGCAATAGATCGCCCCGCAGACGACATATTTTTCGGGCATCCGCTTGGCGATGCATTGATGAGTCAAACGATTGAACTTCCAACGACCCTCGAGGTCACCACACCTCATGACCGCACTCTGTACGCCACCATCAGCGAAGTACCTGATGTCGGCCGCGTAGCTGTAATGCAAGACATTACCGCGCTCAAGCAGATCGACAAAATGCGCGCCCAACTACTTGGCACCGCCGCACACGATTTGAAGAACCCGCTCAATGCCATCCGATTGGGAGCCGATCTGCTGGCAGATGCACCATTTAGCGAGCAACAGCGCAAGGCGCTCAGCATGATGCACCGTGCCACCGACAGCATGACGAATTTGATCACAGGGCTGTTGGAAACCATTCGAGTCGAGTCGACGGCCAATATTCTCTCTGAGCCTACCAACCTTAACGATTTGATCCGCCGCGCGATTGAAGATCTTCGTCCGCTGTCAGATGCCCAGAATCACACCGTCCAGTACGATCCGCCTGAGGAATCTCTGCTGATTATGGGTGATCCCAACCGTTTGAATTCGGTCATGAGTAATATGCTCAGCAATGCTATTAAATATACTGAGCCCGGTGGTCTGATCATCGTAACTGCTACCTGGGACGACGATGAGGTCATCGTCAGCGTCAAAGACAACGGCCCAGGCATACCGGAGGAAGAACTTCCTCGAGTGTTCGAGCACCTGTTCCGCGGCCGCGCAGCAGTTCGCGACCCCAATAACCCCATCGACGGCACCGGCCTTGGGCTGGCACTCGCGAAAACGGTGATTGAGCAACATGGTGGACGCCTGTGGGTAGAAAGCGAAGAGGGCGAGGGCAGCACCTTCCGCTTTGCATTGCCCCGAGAAGCTACACCGAAAACCGGCTCGCTCAAACCAGACGAAGAACGTTAGACCTCGCGCCAATCGCATGCAATGTTGGCCGCCGATCCGGCGGTCCTTTTATTTCCGTTCTCCTTACGCAGCTGAGTAAGCGGCCAATTAAACGCAGGTTAGAATTCGACCTTCGAGGTATCTTTCTCAAGCGGAGACGAAATTGATGGCAAAGGCTAAATTTAGATATGGAACTGTCGGAACCCCGCGCTCAACTCCGAAGAAACCAGGTGGCACGGTGGGCGCGGTTCTGCGCGTGCGCGAACTTGGACTGGATGCCTTCGAGATCGGCTGGGTGCAGTCGGTGCGTGTTAAAGAGGCGACCTGCGCTTTGATCAAGCAAGCCGGCGAGGAGCAGGATGTGGCGCTCAGCGTCCATGCTCCTTACTACATCAACCTCAATGCAACCGAAGAAGAATGGCCTAAGAGCCGCAAGCGACTCATGGATGCCGCCCACTATGGAAACCTTGCGGGAGCTACCGACATCATCTTCCATCCCGGCTCGTACTTCAAGCAGCCGCCTGACGAAGTTCTCAATTTTGTCATCCCTCGACTGCAGGGCTGCGTGGACGAGCTGCGAGCGGCGGGCAATCCCGCAACGCTGAGGCCGGAAACGATGGGAAAGAGCGCTCAACTCGGCACGCTTGAAGACGCACTGGCTATGTCTAAGGCAATTGAGGGTGTCGAACCATGTGTCGATGTCTCACACCTCCATGCGCGAGCCGGAGATGGCTCCCAAAACTCGTACGAGGAGTGGACCGTTTCTTTGAAGGCCTATAAGAAAGCTCTTGGTGCCCGCGCGCTCAAACGAATGCATATTCATCTGTCTGGAATTGAATACGGCCCTAAAGGGGAGAAGAAACATCTGATGCTCGCCGAATCAGACTTCGATTTGGACGGCTTACTGCGCGCGCTCAATGATATGGGGTGTGCCGGGCGTATTGTTTGTGAGAGCCCGATCATGGAAGACGATGCGCTCGTGATACAAAAGAAGCTTACAAAGCTGGCCAACAAGTAATCCTGGCTTTGGGAGCTGGACAAGCCCCTCTGCCTTAAATCAACGGACCGCCTGGCTAGGCGGCCCGTTCGCATTCTCGCCTATCGTCTCTTAGGCGCTTACTTCCGCATCTTGCCCCTGTCCCTGCCCCGGGCCTCTGCGATCCGGTCCGCGTTCTGGACGATCGTGGGGATCCGGTCGATCTCCGGGATTTCTAGCTCCAACAAAGAGCGCGAGCAGACCGTCATCGGTTTCATTGGCGCCCACGGCCGCCTTCATTCCAACCTCAAGCTCATCGAGCGCACTGATGCCTTTGAAGTGAGTGCTGTCGTTCACGGAGAATGAAATGCTCTCTCCTTCGCGGGTCTGGATTGTCAGGGAGCTAGCGCCGACGGCAGTCACCTCTCCAGCCACCTTGACATCCAGCTCTGGCCGGTTCGGCCGATCCTTCATGTTCCCGGCCGCCACCATCAAAGCAATTAGCGTTCCATCGTCTTGCTCAGCGGCAGCAACAAACGCTTTCATCCCTTTCTTCAGATCGTGGATGTCTTCAACCGAACCGTTTGGGCTTCGAAATTTCGTATTTTCGTTGGTTTGAAACTCGATCTCATCGCCCTTGCGGGTCAGTATGGTGAAGGTGCCCTGCCCAGGAACAACTCCAGTGATCTCGCCCGCGGCTCGCATTCGGCCTTCGGGCCGTTCGGGGGCTTCCTCCTGGGCAAATACTGCGGCTGGAAGAAGCAGTGCTGCAGTTAGTACTCCTAATGTGGCTATGCGCAACTTGTTCATCTTGTCGTACCTCCAATTTCATGAATTGGAGACTATGATGCCGGAGAGGCAATAGGCAGATTTATGAGAAGTGTAAAAAGGGAGTTAAAGCTGGGCGGACATCCGCTCCTTGCCCAGTGGTTGATGCGGAATTAGCTTTCGGGGAAAGCGATCTCTTCTTTTCCAGCCAGCTTATCCTGGATCCGTTCCACGACGAGGTCTAAGTGGCGGGGGCGGTGCACAAAGTCCAGGTCATCGGCGATGATGGTGAGGGTCGGGCAGAGGTCGAATTTGTCCATCCATTCCTCATAGTACTTCTCGAGCAGGGCCAGGTATTCAGCGGTCACCCCCCCTTCCATATCTCTACCTCTATCTTGAATGCGGCTCATCAACACCGGCACCGAGGCCTTCAAATAAATCAAGAGGTCGGGCGTGGGTAGCAAACCGACCACCAGGTCGAACACCTGACGATAGGTTGCAAAATCCCGCTCGTCCACCGTGCCGAGCTCGAGCGCCGCACGCGCGAAAATTTCTGCGTCTTCGTAGATGGAACGGTCGATCATTGCTGAAGCATCAGACTGTGCGAGCGCCATATGCTGCTGTGCGCGGTGGCCCAAGAAAAATATTTGAAGATAAAAGGCCCAGCTCCGCATATCGACATAGAAGTCCGATAGATAGGGATTGTCGTCAACCGACTCATATGCGGTCTCCCAACCCAGGCGCTCCCCGAGCTTTTGGGTCAGGGAAGTCTTTCCGGCGCCTATGTTTCCTGAAACCAGTACGAAGTGCTTTGCCATCGATCCATCCGCTTCGTTCGTATGTTGAGAAGGCAAAGCATAGCACGACCGTGGGGCTATCTCCTCGCAAGAGCTCAAACTTAGCACGCGCTCATCCAGTCTGGTCTCAAGCTGGATAAACTAGTGAAATATGTCTGGTCATCTTGCGGGCAAAACCGCTCTGGTAACCGGGGCAACCTCCGGAATTGGTTTCTACACGGCACTCGGCCTTGCACGCGATGGCGCGGATGTCATTGTCGGTGCGCGCAATGAAACGCGTGGACGCAATGCGGTAGAAGCGATTCGGAAAGTGAATGGCAGCTCAAAGATTGACTTTCTGGTTTCCGATCTCAGCTCCATGGCAGGTGTTCGAGAGTTTGCAGAAGCAACGATCGACCAGAATTCACACCTGGACATCCTGGTCAACAATGTAGGTGGTTTTTTTCTAACCCGTGAGGTCAGTGTTGACGGGTATGAGATGACGTTCGCGCTCAACCA
>CAYZXF010000133.1:0-4766 GCA_964482355.1 uncultured Anaerolineaceae bacterium
TATTTCCACTACATACTTGGGATTATCCATCGACTGACTCTCCTCAGCCCGTGACACCTATTTTACGCTGGACCACTTAGCAACGCTCTTACTGCGAAAACGCGGCATGCTCCAACACGGGCATTCAATCAGACGCGAGAACGATTCGCCGCTCCCGCCCAACCGAATAACCACAATCTCCTAACCGAAAAACGCCCGGGAAGGCGTATTGCTTCCGCGTCAAAGTGAAGGCATACCGACTCCGGTATATTGACAGAATATATCATTCGGCACTTCCGGGCACTTTTTGGCGACGTATATAATGGGAGCAGGCCTCCCAAAGCAAGGAGGGATTTGAGATGAACGAACGGGTATGGCATAAGCAATACGACGAAGGCGTGCCCAATGAAGTAGAAGTGCCTGATCTCAGGCTGCACGACTTTCTAGAACAGTCTGCCAAAGACTTCCCGGACCGACCCTGTTCGATTTTCAAGGGGGCGGTGATTACCTACCGCGAAATGAGCGAGCTTACCGACCGTCTGGCCGCAGGATTGGTAGCCCGCGGCGTTGCCAAAGGTGACCGGGTTGCGATATTTATGCCCAACTCGCCCCAGTTTGTCATTGCCTTCTATGCGATCTTGAAAGCTGGGGGAGTGGTGGTAGCGACAAATCCGCTCTACACGCATCGAGAGATCGAGCATCAAATGAACGATTCCGGCGCGGAGCTCATGTTGGTAATGAGTAATTTCTATAACGTCGTCAAGGAAGTCCGGCCAGACACTCGGCTGGAGAAATTAATCGTCACCAATATTAAAGAATACCTTCCGCCCGTGATTCGGTTGCTCTTCACTGTTGCTAAGGAACGCAGCGGCGGCCATCGAGTGACCCTTGAGCAGGGAGATGAGTGGATGCAGGAAGTGCTCAGTCAGCACACTGCAGCGGATCGACCGGACTTGGAGATCGATGCAAATGACACCGCGCTGTTTCAATACACCGGTGGGACGACCGGGCTTTCCAAGGGAGCGATTGGGCTGCACCGTAATCTAGTTGCCAACACTCTTCAAGGCGAAGCCTGGTTGAGCGCAGTGGGGGAGGATCCCGGACAAGGGGTAACGCTTATGGCTATCCCGATGTTCCACGTGTACGGGCTGGTAGTTGGAATGGCGGTTGCCGTGAAGAGCGCAGCGGCGATGGTGATGATCCCAAATCCGCGCGATCTGAAGGATGTTCTCAGCAGTATTGATAAGTATCGTCCGACGCTCTATCCAGGCGTTCCGGCAATGTACAACGCGATCAACAATCATCCCGATGTTCTGGCCGGCAAGTACGATCTTAGCTCGATCAAAGCCTGCATTTCTGGATCGGCTCCCTTGCTGCGCGAGACGAAGGTCAAGTTTGAGGAACTTACCGGTGGGAAGCTGGTTGAGGGGTTCGGACTTACCGAATCGCTGGTCGCAACGCATGCCAATCCCATCATGGGCGAGAACCGCATCGGCTCCATCGGAGTGCCATTTCCAAACGTTGATAGCCGCATCATTTCACTGGACGACGATGTCACGGTGCTGGAACCGAACGGGGTTGGAGAACTGGTGATCAAGAGCCCCAGCATCATGAAGGGCTATCACAATATGCCTACCGAAACGGCCAACACCGTTCGGGATGGGTGGCTGTACACCGGCGACATCGCATACATGGATGATGACGGGTACTTCTACATTGTGGATCGCAAGAAGGAGATGATCAAGCCCAGCGGTTTCCAGGTCTGGCCGCGCGAGGTTGAAGAGGCCATCGCGGAAAACCCGAAGGTGTTGGATGTAGGGGTGGCCGGGATCCCGGATGCTTATCGTGGAGAGTCGGTCAAGGCCTGGGTCGTGCTGAAGCCAGACCAAACCGCAACCGTGGAGGAACTTCAGGGTTGGTGCAGAGATCGTATCGCGCCGTTCAAGGTTCCGACACAAATAGAGTTTCGGGACGAGCTGCCGAAAACTACCGTTGGCAAGATATTGCGGCGGGAACTCGTCCGACAGGACAAGGAAAAGGTCGAGGCCGAATCGGCAACTGGTTGAATTTCGACCCGCTCGAAAATAAAAAAAGGCCCCTCGTATTTTGAGGGGCCTCTTGGTTTGTGCAGTACTCGGTTCGGCTTAGTCCGCTGCGGAACCGACCAGGATAGGCGTGCCGCCGTTCTTGGGGCCTACAGGCTCTGAAAACAACTCCTCAAACTTGGCTCGATCCAGCGTCTCTATCTCGATCAGAGTCTGGGCAACCGATTCTAATTGTGTGCGGTAATCCTTCAGTATGTCCAGGGCTCGATCGAAGGCCTTTTCGACAATCCGCCTGACTTCCGCGTCGATCTGCTCAGCGACGCTCTCCGAGTAGTCTCTTTGTTCCCCGATCTCCCGGCCGAGAAAGATCAGCTCATCCTTCTGTCCGTAAACCATCGGACCAAGCTCCTGGCTCATCCCCATTCGGGTGATCATGGTGCGAGCAAGATTGGTCACTCGCTCAAGGTCATTGGAGGCTCCGGATGTGATGTCGTTGAATACGAGAGTCTCCGCGGCGCGTCCGCCCAGCAAGCCAGCCATATCGGCCAACATCTTGCGCCGCGAGGTCAGCGTGCGGTCTTCTTCGGGCAGCGCCATTGTGAAACCGCCCATCATCCCGCGTGCGATGATGCTGACCTTGTGGACTGGGTCGGCTTCTGGGATCACGTGCATAACCACCGCATGTCCTGCCTCATGATATGCGACGATTTTCTTTTCTTCTTCGCTGATGATGCGGCTGCGGCGCTCTGGACCGGCGATCACGCGCTCGACTGATTCCTGGAATTCGTCGGACCCTATGGAATGCTTATTTCGCCTAGCTGCGAGAATGGCAGCTTCATTCACCAGGTTCTCGATATCGGCGCCCACGAACCCGGGGGTTGCTTTGGCGATCGTCTTGAGATCGACTTCCTCATCGATCGGCATGCCTTTGACATGCACCTTGAGGATCATCTCGCGGCCCCGCATATCCGGCTTATCCAAAATCACGCGGCGATCAAAACGACCTGGCCGCAGCAGCGCCGGATCCAGAATGTCGGGACGGTTGGTGGCGGCGACGATAATGACGCTTGTGTCCGTATCGAAGCCGTCCATCTCGACCAGCATCTGATTGAGGGTTTGCTCGCGCTCGTCGTGGCTTCCGCCCAGGCCGGAGCCTCGGTGGCGACCCACGGCATCAATCTCGTCCACGAACACAATTGCCGGGGAATGCCGCTTGGCCTGATCAAATAGGTCCCGCACGCGGCTGGCTCCCACGCCTACGAACATCTCCACAAATTCCGAACCGGAAATCGAGAAAAATGGGACGCCGGCTTCACCGGAAACAGCCTTGGCCATCAAGGTCTTCCCTGTGCCGGGAGCGCCGATGAGCAGTACACCCCTGGGGATGCGTGCGCCGAGCTTTATGAATTTTTCGGGTTCCTCTAGAAACTCGACAATCTCCTGTAGCTCTTCTTTGGCCTCGTCAACGCCCGCGACATCGTCAAACGTAACTGTCGGCTGGTCGCCCGTAAACATGCGGGCTCGACTCTTCCCGAACGAAAGCGCCTGGTTGTTCGAGCCCTGCGCCTGGCGCAGCATGAAGAAGATCAGGCCGACGACCAGCAGGCCCGGCAGCAGGTAGGTGACGAGCGTGATGATCTGGTTGAAGTCGCTGGGCTGCTTGATTTCGAGCTTCACGCGATCCGAGGCGAGCATCTCCTGGGTCACACCCAGGGCCAATAACTGCTCGACAGCGGTCGTGGTCGGTTCCTTGCGGGATATTGCTCGTGTCTCGCCATCTGGATAGATAACTGTCAGATCGTTGTCATCAACGATGATGCGCGAGATCCGTCCTGTTCGGATGAGATCCGCGACCTCGTTAAAGTCCAACCGATCTGGCGGCGTCTGACCGGCCCTGAATTGGACAACCAGCACGACGACAATCAGAAGCAAGATTACGAGAACAATCGAATTGCGTCCTCGTGGGGAATTCACAATGACCTCCTAAGCTAAGAACCCTCGTATTTCAATATGGTTGTGAGGGTTGGCCGCGCCGATTATACCGTACAGGGCAGTGTGGGAAAAGTAAGACGATCGTAAGAGCTGGAAGCTATTGGTACTGTCAGATTTAGTACACACGGGGTTCCGGGTCGTCACAACGATATAACTTGACCCCGGGAATCGCGTTTGATAGGGTTAATCCAATAAAACGGAACGGCCGAGATTCCGCTCGACCGCTCCTACCCACACCCGGAGCCATCCCGGGGGCAGGCACAAATAATCATAACCCCAAGGCTCCGGTATCTCAACGCCGGAGCCATTCGATTCCGGGGAAAGGTTTGGAATGTCGGAATTTCCACGAATATTTAGGAAGTTTGAGCGACTACTGGAGGGACTGCCGCGCTTCGGCGTGCGGTTGTGCCGGAGGGGGTCCAAGCTGTTTCATCAGCATATAGGCTTCAGTCGCATTGTGTTTTTCGATTGTCTTCCTCATTGTAAAAATCTCGAAAAAGGCAATGATTGATGGGATGAACGTCCAAACGAAAAGCGCGTAGATGATGCCAGTCGTAACCTCGCCTAGATAGAACTTGTGGGCTCCGATACCGCCTAAGAATAGCGCGAGAAGCTGCGCAGCAGTGACATCCTTTTTCTTTTCCTTGAGCTTCATGTGAAAGAGCATCTGCCTATCGGCGGGCCACTTTATTGCTATGTGCGCTTCGATTTCCTCGACTGTCGGCATCCTACGTCTTGTTTGCTTGGCCG
>CAYZXF010000134.1:0-6832 GCA_964482355.1 uncultured Anaerolineaceae bacterium
TGGTTGGGTGAGCCAGCGCTGCGACGACTTTAACCTCGCGGGGGAAGCGTCGGATAAATGGTTCGTTTTCGGCAGGTGCGGGGGAGTTGAATTTGATCGCTACAGCCTGGCGGGCGAGGGGATCGCGGGGGCGGTAGACCGTGGCCATTCCGCCGCGGCCGATGCTTTCGTAGATCTGATAGTTGCCGAAAATTCTTCCAGTTAAGCTGGACATGAGAGGGCTTGCGCCTGAGATGACTCCCCCAACGCGAGGATCAAAACGGCGTCATGGGATTGTAACGTGGGATTTGGCTGGACCGATTCTAAGTCCAATCAAGCCGGCCGGCCGGAGTTGCATGATTATTGCCAGAGACCGTACTAATTAGTACGGCTGGTAAGATGGCCATTAGTTGATTTTGCAATGAGATTACAGGTCGCCACGTCCACTTTGCTCCCGCAATTGGGCGATCAAGTCTGGCGCTACAGGAGTCTTAGCAAGGAGAAGGTGCGTATGATTGTCCGTACCTGGCAAACCACGATCGATCCAGACAGAGTTGAGGACTTCGAAGCATTTGCGAAAACTTACTCGCTTCCGATGTTCCGAAAGCAGTCAGGCTGCCTCGGAGTGCTGTTCTCCCGCGAAGGAGCGGATACGACCACGCTCAGCTTCTGGGAAGATCAGGCCTCGATTGATCAGCTCGACTCCTCGACCTCCTACCAGGAAACGGTTCGCCGCATTCAAGATATCGACCTGCTTCGGGGCGAACAGACCGTGACGGTCTATCCGATCTTTGGAGGCTACTTGGATCTAGAAGAGATTGAAGGACAATTAGCAAAGTGACAAAGCACGTCCTCAGCAAGTCCACCTTCCTGCGTGGGCTCCAGTGCCACAAGTCGTTGTACCTCAACCGATACCAGCGCAATCTGCGCGATCAAATATCGCCGGAACAAGAAGCCATATGTGCCACCGGGCGCGAAGGCGGTATTTTGGCGCAAGGCTTATTTCCTGGCGGCGTGCAGTCCAAGCCTCCGAAAAGCTTTGAGTTTCAGCGAGCGGTAGAGGTTACTGGCGAGCTCATTGCAGCCGGAAAAGACATCATTTATGAGGCGGCCTTCCAGCACGAGCAGGTTCTGGCGCTGGTGGATATTCTGGTTCGGGATGGAGATGTATGGCGAGCCTATGAAGTCAAGAGCTCCACTTCGGTGAAGGATGTCCACCTGCTGGATGCTGCAATTCAATACCACGTCGTACAGAGGCAAGGCATCGAACTGGTGGATTCCTTCATCGTTCATCTAAACACTGACTATGTTCGACACGGGGAGCTGGATCTGCGTCAGCTGTTTAAGCTTGCTTCGGTCCATTCTGAAGTCAATGCGCTTCAGCCCGAGATGCCGGGGTTGGTAGCGGAACTCAAGGGCGTCCTCGACGGCGGGATCGTTCCCGATATTCCAATTGGCCCGCATTGCAACGATCCTTATCCTTGCGATTTCATCGGCCACTGTTGGAGTGAAGTGCCCGAGTATTCCGTCTTCAACGTGACGAGATTGTCGGAAGAGAAGGCTTTCGAGCTGTATAACGACGGGATCGTGCGCACAATAGATATTCCAGAAAATTTTCCGCTGGGGAACGCGGCGGCAAACCAAATCCAGAGCGACAAAATCGGGCTCACGAGGGTTGCGGATGTTGCTATTCACGCCTTTTTGGAAACTCTGCACTATCCGCTTTACTTTCTGGACTTTGAGACCTTCAACCCTGCCATTCCTCCATTCGATGGAACTAAACCTTACCGTCAAATCCCTTTTCAATATTCGCTCCACAGGAAAGAGTCGGTTTCGGCCGAACTAGAGCACAGCGGGTTCCTGGCGGAAGCCGGAATCGATCCACGTCTTCCGCTCATTGAATCGATGCTGTTCGGGCTTGAGGGACCGGGCGATATTGTCGTCTACAGTAGTTTTGAGGCCGGACGCATCAAGGATCTTGCAAAGCAATTTCCCGAGCATTCGGCGGCTCTCCTGGATCTGCTCGAGCGACTTGTAGATTTGATGCAGCCCTTCCGGGACCGGGCGTACTATGCTCCCGAGATGCACGGATCCTATTCGATCAAGGCCGTTCTGCCTGCGCTCGTCCCAGATCTGAGCTACGAACGAATGGTGATCTCCGATGGGGGGATGGCGATGCGGGCTTACATTGATCTGGCGGATGAAAAAGATCCTGGGCGGATCGAGGACGTTCGGAATGACCTTTGGGAATATTGCAAACTCGATACGCTGGCGATGGTGCGAATCTTAGAGAAGCTCGAGGAGATCTAGCAAATCCGGGGATCCTATTTGGCGAAGGCAAAATCAACGCGCTGCAAAGGAAAAGAGGGCCGTTCACGGCCCTCTTCTTTGTTTCAAGGATTCGAAATGTAGCGGGCTATCCTTGCGGTTCCCCGCAATCGGTAAACCAGCCCAATGTTGCGTCTGGTCGCACCGCCAGGTGGAGTTCGGTTTGGCTGACGCCGCCTCCGCTGTGAACGTTGGCCTGAACCGACAAAGCATCGGCAACCGAAAAAGTTCGTCCATCTCGTTCCCAGTTCCACTCGCCAATTTCCACCGCATTGAGCACTTCAATGCTGACTTCCGGATTTACGACAGAAGCTAGATAGTCTATGCAGGCAGCCTCGCCGTAGAGTTCCAGGACGGCAGGGTGAAGCATATCGAACATCCTACCGCTGTCACCAGCGCCCTGTGCAGCGTTGAATAAGTCGAAAAAGTCGGAAGCCAGTCCCGCGACCGAGTCCTCAGCCTCTCCAATAACCAGGTATGTGATCGACTCCCCGCCAGGTAAGCCGCCCTCGGTGCCCATGATGTATTCGCCAGTGATGTGATCCATGCTGATCGTGCCCTCAAATACCACCGCAATATCCTGGAAGCCAGCCACCATGCCTCGACCGGTGGCGACAAAGCGGCCGTCGTGGCCGACCTCGCCCTTTACGGTCACCCAGGGATCGGGTCCTTCGATCACAACGCTCCCAGGTGAGACATTCAGAATCAATGCAAGCAGCATTCGGATGAACTCGACGTGCCCGCCCTTGTCGGAGAGAATGTCCGTAATGGCGTTGAAGGCCTGTTCAAGTTCGCCGGTTATTTCGAACGTTGCGGTAGCGGTTTGCTGCCCGGCTCCGCCGATCGACGCCTTCAGGTTGAACACCCTTCCCACCTGACCATAGAAAGTATGGGTGTAGCCGGTCCAGCTGCCGTTGGCGTCCGTTGTCCCGTTGGTGCTGCCTGGATCGAGTTCGAGCAGCACTGGTGAATTCGGAAGCGCCCCGGTCAACGTGACACTGGCGGTCGTCCCCGACGGCCCCCGGCTCGGGCTTATAGCCAGTGTGGGTCCGGTTGTGGCGGCGGTTGGAGTTGGCGGTGGGGGGGGGGTTGAGGTGGCTGCTCCGCCGGTGATGGTGAATGTCGCGGATGCACTTTGCTCGTTCGCATTGCCGATGGTGGCTTGGACATTCGAAACATCGCCGACCTGGCCGTTGAAGGTATGGGTGTACGTAAACTCTCCATTGGCGTCCGTCATCCCGTTCGTGCTTCCCGGATCCAAATTGAGGGTCACGGGCGCGTTTAGTAGGGCGCCGGTGATCTTGATCTCAGCACTGGTTCCTGTTGGCCCGCTGCTTGGGCTGATGGTCATCGTGGGGCTACCGCCGGACGAGACATCGCTGACCGTCTGGCTCGCAAAGGGCGCAGTGCAGAAGCACGCCAGGCTGAAAAGGGTCAGGAACGCGAGCCCGATCGTTATTTTCCGAGGTTTGCGGCGAAGGCTGTCCAACGGTTTCCTCCCATTTGGCTGCGGTTTGAAAGTACCCGAAGACAATAACTTCGCTGGATGATCGGCCGCTATGGACAGTAAGGGGGATGTGCGCCCTGCCACCAGCTGCGTTCCGCTGGAGTGGTACTATCAAGCCCGCGATTCGCTAATGGGCAGTTTCCCAACCACCCGGTTTGAGGAGGAAGAATGCTCACAAGAAATTTAGGCAAATCAGATATCGAAGTCAGCGCGCTCGGAATGGGTTGCTGGGCGATTGGCGGACCCTGGAACTGGCATAATCCTGGCGAAGACCCCTGGCCGGCTGGATGGGGCCAGATCGACGACCAGGAATCCATTCGGGCCATTCACGCCGCGCTGGACGCTGGCGTCAATTTGTTCGATACCGCCGCAAATTACGGAGCCGGCCACAGCGAGGTTGTGCTAGGCGAGGCGCTCGTGGGACGCCGGGACCAGGCGGTGATCGCAACAAAATTCGGGCACATGGTGAACGAAGAGCAGAAGGTCGTCTACCGCGACGACGACCAGATTCTGGGCAACGTACGCACTGATGTAGTCAACAGCCTACGTCGACTGCAGACCGATTTCATCGACGTGTACCAGCTGCATCAGGGCTCATACGATGCGGAACTAGCGCTTGAGCTGAAAGGCATTCTGGAAGAACTAGTCGGGGAGGGGAAAATCCGCTGGTACGGATGGAGCACGGATTTGGTGGATCGTGCTCAGGTTTTCGCCGTCGGCGAGCACTGCGCTTCGATCCAGTTTCAACTCAACGCGATATTCGACAATGCGGAAATGCGCGCGCTTTGCGAGGAACACGGCCTGGCCGGGATCAACAAGGATCCGCTCAACCGCGGGATCCTGACCGGTAAGTTCACCTCAGACGCGACCTTTCCGAAAGATGATATTCGATCCGAATCGGACTTTCGTTCGGAACGGATTACTCTGCGATTAGAGGCAGTCGAAGCGCTGCGCGAACCGTTGACTTCAGAAGGTCGGACGATGGCGCAAGGGGCGTTGGCTTATATCTGGGCTATCGATCCGCGCATGATCCCCATTCCGGGATTCAAGACCGTTGAGCAGGTACAGCAGAACGCGGGTGCGATGGAGTTTGGGCCGTTAGGCGAGGAAGAAGTTCGGCAGGTGCAGTCGATCGTGGCGGATCGGCTTCCACAGGACGCCTAGCGGAGGCCTATTCGAGACATTAATCTCAACCGTCCCCGCTACCTATTCCTCCAGGGGAAGGGTGAATCGCACAACGGTTCCCGCGCCGAGAGTGCTTTGTGCGGTAATCTCGCCTCCATGTGCCGTTACCAGGTTCTTAGCGATCGTCAGTCCTAATCCACTGCCGCCAGTCTCAGGTGCGGCGCGAGCGGGGCTTGGAGTGCTGGCTCCCGGGGAGGCGTGATCAGGGTTGCTACTTGGAGCAGGACCCGCCTTGTAGAAGCGATCGAAGATGTGGTCCAAATCCTCGGGAGCGATCCCAGAACCGGTGTCCTCCACCGTAATTTGCGCATAGCCATCGTCAATTAGGCCTCGAATCGTCACATTTCCGCCATTTGAGGTGTGGCGGAGCGCGTTGGTGAGTAGATTGACGAGGACCTCTCGAATTCGGATGGGATCCATTTCAATGAGCGGCAAATCATCAGGAACCTCGACCATCAATTCGATAGTTTCAGCCTCCGCCTGTGGTCGGAATGAGGCCATGATTTCGCTGGCAAGAATTCCGAAATCCGTCGGTTCGCGATGCAGCTGGAGCATGCCGCTTTCGGCTTCGGAGAGCGTACCCAGGTCGTCAATGAGGTGTGAGAGGATCCGAACCTCTTCCAGCACTGGCGCGAGGTGGGCTTCGTCTGCCTCATAGACCCCGTCCATCATCCCTTCCAGGTTGCCTTGAATAATGGAAACCGGTGTGCGCAGCTCGTGCGAGAGATCTGCCACGAGTTCGCGTCGCTGAATTTCAGTAAGCTCGAGTCGTTCCGACATATCATTAAATGCTCGGCCGAGCTGACGCAATTCTCTTGGTCCACGCGGTCGAACCCGGGCCGAAAAATCTCCATCTTCCACTTGACCTGCCGCCTCGATGATGTCACCTAAAGGCATCACCATGCGACGCAACCCAGCAACAACTGCGAAGAGCAGTCCCAATCCAAAAAGGATCAGCACTGCAAGTGCAAGTGCGCTGACCGATGAGCTGGAGTCCCCCAGCAGCCCGAGCATCCAGAGCAACCCGATGCAGGCGGCTGCCGGGACGAAGAGTACAAAGAGGAAGAAGAACCCCGCTCGCCAAACGAACGCTCCACCGCTGTGTCGCCTGCGGCGATTAGGCGGCCAACTGTAGTCCGCCGGCCACCAATCGGGTCGTTGGCGCGGTCTTCCGCGGGTTTCTCGTTGCCATCCGTGTTTCATCCGATCACCATTTGGCCAGGCTCACTCGGTCCATTTCTTCACAACGAGACCTAATTCACTCCAGTTCGCCGCTAGGATTCCGCCAGCCTATATCCCACCCCATACACCGTGAGGATGTAGCGCGGCTGCCTAGGATCCGGCTCGATCTTCCGCCGCAGGTTCTTGATGTGGGTATCGATCGCGCGCTCATATGATTCAAAGGCTACTCCGTGGACCGCCTCGAGCAGCTGGGCACGCGTAAAGATCCGACCTGGTTGCCGTGCCATGGCAGCCAGGAGCTGGAACTCGGTGGATGTCACTTCGATCGGGTTGTCGTTGATCTTCAAGCGCATCCGGGGTACGTCCAGAGCCAGGTCACCAGCATGAATCCGTTCCGCTCCGGCCGCTGGCGCACCTTCCGCCCGGCGCAATACCGCGCGTACGCGGGCGACGAGCTCTTTTGGGCTGAAGGGCTTGACCATATAGTCGTCTGCGCCCAATTCTAGCCCTACCAGCCGGTCGCTCTCCTCGCCGCGGGCGGTGAGAATGATGACCGGGGTGTTGGATTCTCGACGCAGCGAACGCAGCACGTCCAGGCCATCCATCCCCGGCAGGCCCAGATCGAGAACCGCTAGATCAGGATGGTCGGAT
>CAYZXF010000135.1:0-8156 GCA_964482355.1 uncultured Anaerolineaceae bacterium
AGATGGAGCTCGAAAATCGGCTCCCAGACCCCGAATGATATAATGCCTCGGCCCCCAGAAGACAGGACCACAAGTGCTTGTAGATCTTCAATTGGACGATATCGTGCGTCTGAAAAAGCCGCATCCGTGTGGCGGTTCGGATTGGCGGGTCGTTCGGCTAGGAGCGGATATTGGTCTTAAGTGCCAGACGTGTGGTCGGAGGATTCTGCTTCCCCGAAGGGATTTATCGAAACGGATGAAGGAGTGGGTAGAAAAAACCGGCGGGGCGAGCTGACCAGAACGCGCGCGAAGCGTGTACCCGAGCTATCTGAGCTTGAAATACAGGCGGCCTCAGATATTGGTGATGATGTTGCTGAACATATTTCCTACCCCTGTTCCAAAAAGGGCAAGGAGTATGATCACCGCAATGCCCACGAGCAGGATCAGCAGCGCGTACTCAACGAGCCCCTGGCCCTTCGAGAAAGAAAAATGCATGAATGCCCTCAATAAACCGAATAAATCGAATAATAAGAATAATAAGGCCAGTATAAGCCATCCCCTTAGCCACGCAATAGCTCTCCATTCACAGGGCGAATCAGGGAGCTGACGACGTGCCTTACGTCGTTTGCGCCGAGGAATTAGAAGGAAATTGGGTCGCGCATGTCCCGGATCTGCCCGGCTGCTTCAACACACATAAGGACCGGGAGACTGCAATCAGTGGGACGCCAAAGGCCGTAGAGAGATACGTGGAGTGGTCCAACGGCCACGGGCTAAGGATTTCGGGGCTTTCGGGGCCTATGATCGTGGCCGAAGTAGCCCGCTCGTGGATTTATGAGCAGGACTACGAAGTTAACGCCTTTTTCGCTTCCGATCGACCCTCGCTGACAGAGGGGGAAGTCCAAGAACTCGAGAGGCTGCTGCTCGCTACTCGCCGTGATCTGGAAGCCGAGCTCGAACAGGTCACCGACGAGGCGGCGACAACCGAGCTTCCAGACGAGAAATGGACCATTATGGGCACGCTAGACCATATCGCATCTGCCGAACAATGGTATTTCGACCGCTTGGGATTGGCGCTCTCGACCAGCGAATTAACAGGAGATCCGCTGACCCGGTTAAAGAAAGTGCGGGAGCACACCCTGTCCAACCTGGCGGCGCTCGCTGCACGAAAAGGGGTAGTGACTCTATCAGGAGAGACATGGTCGGCCCGGAAGGTGATGCGGCGCACACTGTGGCATGAGCGGGATCACACTGTCCACATTCGAAAGCTCAAACAGCGGCTGTAAAACGAGGTTCAGGAGGAATTGATGACTTTTTCCATCATTAAGACTGAGGCCCATGACAAAGTGGGCTTGGTTTTGATCAACCGCCCGAAAGCCATGAACGCGCTGAACGCGACCGTCATGGATGAACTGGCAACCGCATTGGAGGAATTCGACTCCAACCCCGATATAGGTGCGATGGTGCTTGCCGGCGACGAGCGCGCATTCGCTGCTGGAGCAGACATCAAGGAGATGGCGGATTCCTCATCGGTCGATATGCTCAAGGCCGACCGCATCTCCCGCTGGGATCGAATTCGCAATATCAAAAAGCCGGTGATTGCCGCAGTCTCCGGGTGGTGTTTGGGCGGAGGACATGAGTTGGCAATGGGCTGTGATTTGATCGTAGCCTCTGAGACCGCCATATTTGGGCAGCCGGAGATCAATCTGGGCGTCATGCCTGGCGCGGGAGGAACCCAGCGATTGACCCGCGCAGTCGGAAAGGCTCTGGCGATGGAAATGGTACTCAACAACCGCAATCTCTCAGCGGAAGAAGCGCTGCGCTATGGATTGGTCAATCGTGTGGCGCCGGTTGAGATCTACCTGGAGAATGCCATTCAACTGGCTAATGAGATCGCGGCCAGGGCTCCGCTGGCCATTCGGTTCGCCAAGGAAGCCGTGAACAATGCTTTTGAAACCTTTCTCACCGATGGTATTTCAGACGAGCGACGCAGCTTCTACTTCCTCTTCAGTACTGAAGATCAGAAGGAAGGCATGCAGGCCTTTGTTGAGAAGCGTCCGCCCGAATGGAAAGGCAGCTGACCGACCCTGAAAACAATCTACTTCGATAAGAATATCCCCAAGGCACTTGCGACCAAGGTCATCAAGCGCGTTTGGCCGGGCGTCGTATGGTCACCCATAGCACCCACCGGTGTAGAGGATGTCCCGGATCCGGAACTTCCTGGGTCCAAGTGGTTGAGAGTGCGCAATCGCCAGTGCGGCATCTGTACAACAGATCTCATGTTCTTCTTCGTGGATGGCGATCCCCGAGTGGCCCCCGCCGCGCTGCCTGGTATCAATCGTGTTTACCTTGGTCATGAGGCCGTGGGGGTAGTCGCGGAAATTGGATCGGAAGTGGAGCGTTTCAAGGTCGGAGACCGGGTGGTCATGGAGGCCAGACCCTGGGGAAGCCCAAACTGCTTCACGCAAGAACTCGAGGCCCCATGTGAGTACTGCTCGCGAGGTGATACCCGGCTGTGCCTGAACAGCTCGCTTCGCACGGGTCCAGAAGGAGCGGGTGGAGGGTGGGCGGACAGCTACACCGCCCACGAGAGCGAAGTCTGGCCAGTTCCCGATGACATCTCCGACGACCAGGCCTCGCTGATCGAACCGATGGCTGTTGCCGTGCACGGAGTGCTCAGGCGCCGCCCCGCGCCGGGCGAAAAAGTATTGGTGATTGGATCCGGGATCATTGGTCTGCTGACGCTGCAGGCCTTAAAGGCACTCGCTCCGGAAAGCCATGTCAGTTCGGTCGTTCGCTATGAGCATCAGGGGCAGGCAGCGGAGCGACTTGGGGCGGACGAGGTGATCGGTGATTCGGGGGACCTGTATGCTAAGGCGGCGCGCATCACTAATGCCAAGTACTACCAGAGTACGCTAAACCGGGGGATGCTCCTGGGCGGGTACGACGTGGTTTTTGACTGCGTGGGCACCAAATACACACAGCGAGACTCGCTGCGGTTGACAAAAGCCGGCGGGACGGTGGTGCTTATCGGGATATCGCTCCAGCAGATGAAGATTGACATGACGCCAATATGGTTCCAGGAAGTCGATCTGATCGGTTCCATGACCTTTGGAATGGAGGAGCTGGACGGCAGGCGTCTGCACACATTCGATTTGGTAATCGAGATGCTGCAGAGCGGTGCGTTGAGCGACACCGATCTCATCACGCACCGGCTCCCGTTTGCTGAATATCACAAGGCCATCGCAACCGCAGTCGACAAGCGAACCGGCTCGATCAAGGTCACCCTCACGTTCTAAGTTGCTAGGATGAGGAATAACGAGTGGATTAGGTTCGCTCATCCTTTCAGGCCGCGTTGACCGACCAATCGTATGGAAGATAGCGCACACGGGCGCCTGTGATATCTCCGGGTCCGTCAAAATACCTCTCCACCAGCCGCAGCGCATCCTCTTTTCCGCCAAAATCCCCTGCATACCATTTAAAGATTCGAGATAGATAGAGCGTGTTCTCGCCGGGCTCGTGCCGAACGCCTATCCCATTGACGAAGGTAGCGGCGGCTTTGTCCAGCTGCTGCTCAAGATTTTCGCCCCCGTAAGAGGAAATTGGCGGGCAGGACCGTGCTCCGCATACCAGTGCAAAATGCACGCGAGGGTCGGGATGCTCGATGCTCATCATCAGACGTGGATCGTCCTTCGAGAATTGAGGGAAAGGGAGATAGGGATGCCGACGGTTGCCGCGCAGAACGCCGTGTTCAATATCGTCGGCTGAGAAGCGCATTCCACCTACGTTGTAGGCAACTCTGCGAAAAAACCCAATATCACGCAGCATCGAGCCGCTGACGTTGTACCGGATCACACCATGCAGGATCAGTGCGTTATAGAGATTGATCCAGAAGGCGATTTGCTGAGATCGGTTCCCCAAGTCTTCCTTGGTACATGACGGGAGTGCTCGAGTGAAGGTTTTGAAGCGCGCGTAGGATTGGCTCTCCACCAGCTCGCCGTAATCCACTTCGCCAGTCTCAGGTGAGATGGCCTGTAATCGAATTTCGTTTGCGATTTCTCGCAGGTTGCGGGCCGGATTTTCGAGGCCACTCTGAGCGGGCTCTGGGTTCAGCAGGTCGCGCGGGCCGATGCCCAAAACGCGATTCGCAATCCGGTTGGCGGCCCCAATCACGAAAGTCCCTAACTTAGAATTGCTAGTTTCCACCCGATGATTCTATGCGGCTCCATTGGTGACTCGGGTACGAATTCTTACAAATGAACGCCTGTGGTAAGATAGCGCGCATCCCCAATTTTCGAGGCGAATTTGGCGGAACCCGATAAGATCACGATCATCGAAGGCCCACCGCCCACATTTGAGCTGGACAGCGACGCATGGTTGCCTGGCCTGGTGGAAGGTCCGGTTCCCTCACAAGTTGCAATGTGTCGGCTCCGCAGCCAAAACGCTCCTGAGCTCGTAGAACGCTGCTATCGAGCCTGGCGGGATGGTCATCCCATGTCCTTAGAATATCGTTCGGAAGAAGGACTTACGGACGAGGCGCAGATCATTGCTGCTCGGTGGGGTGAGCTCGAAGAAGGCCAGGTCCTGATGCTTTGGGTTCGCCTGGTTCAAGACCCGTTCCAGGTACGTATCGATTTCGATGACGGTCCGGACGATTTTCCGGACGACGGTTTCGACCTCCTCTCCTAGCCCGTACATGGGCGATCTCCAGTTCATCAATCTGAATCAAGCGGACGGCGTACTGACTGCTGCGTTAAATCGCCCCAAAGCGAATGCGTTTGACGAGACGATGATCGAGGAGTTGATTTCGGTCTTGAAGACCGCTCAGAAGGACGATTCGGTACGCTGTCTCGTTCTGACCGGCACCGGACGTTTCTTCAGCGCCGGTCAAGATGTAACGGCATTCAACCGAGAAGAGGTTTCCTTCCGCGAGCATCTCCACCGCACTTACAACCGCGTCATCACCAAGATGCATGGCCTGGAGAAACCCATTGTGGGCGCCATCAACGGCCCCGCGGTTGGAGCCGGGCTTGGAGTGGCGCTGGCCACAGATTTGCGAGTGGCTGCCGAGAGCGCTAGTTTTATCTATGGATTTGTCGGCATTGGCCTCAGCGCCGATTCTGGAACCTCGCTTGCAATGCCGCTCCTGATTGGCCTGGCGCGCTCGGTAGAGATGGCTTTTACAAACCGCCCCATCACCGCGCAAGAGGCGTTGGAATGGGGCCTCGTGAATAAAGTAGTGCCGGACGATCAACTTGAAGAAGCGGTCAATGAGCTGGCCAGCAAGCTGGCCAAAGGGCCGACGCGGGCCTTAGGCCTCAGCAAGCGGGCCATTCATCATGCCAGCCTGGCGTCACTCAAAGAGACCCTCGAATATGAAGCCGAGCTGCAAGAGATTGCAGGCCGGACGGAAGACCATGCCGAGGGCTTAGCGGCATTCCTCGAGAAGCGTGAACCCAAGTTCCAGGGCAAGTAACAAACACCCCAGCTGAACGAAATCGGGAAGCCTCGCGGGGCTCGCTAAGGATCGAAATATTGCAAACGATCATCCCCGGCCTCAGCCAAATCTCTCTAGGATATGTCAACGCCTTCCTCTTGGAGCATGATGGGGATCTGACGCTGATTGACACTGGAGTGCCTGGCAGCGAAGACAAGATCCTGGCCGCGGTGAAGGAATTGGGACGTGCGCCGCAGGACATCAAGAACATCCTGGTGACCCACCTACATGCCGATCACGCCGGGAGCCTGAAGGCGCTCAAAGAGCAGACCGGTGCCCCAGCATGGATGCACCCGGAGGATGCGCAGATGGTTCGCAAAGGAGAGACCCAGCGGCCGCTCGATCCTCGGCCCGGAATTATTCGAAAGTTTATATCTGGAGTCGCTCAACGACGGGGGTCAGGGATTGAGCCTGCGGAGGTCGAACATGAGCTGTCCGACGGTCAGAGCCTGGATTTTGCGGGCGGCGCGCACGTCATTCACACTCCTGGACATGCCGCCGGCCAGGTCGCCCTATTGCTCAACGATCAGGTCCTAATTGCAGCCGACGCGGCGACCAACCTGCTCTGGCTGGGATACCCGCCCATCTTCGAAGATTTTATGGTCGGCCGAAAGACATTGAGTCGGATCGCGGAGTTTGAGTTTGAGGTTGCTGTGTTCGGGCACGGCAAACCTATCCATACGCGAGCCTCGGATCGGTTCAGAGAGAAATGGGCGGATTAATCGAGGTTTACTAATCCACCACCCGCGTGGCGCCGACCTACGAGGCGGTTTCCATCCCAAGTCGCGCCCGTTCCAGCTCCACGATGTCATCATCTAACTTTTTATAGAGCGGTTTGGGTTTGGCCAATGATTGGCCAGCAGGAAGTTCGCTTGGCGCCCAGCGGCCGATTGCACCTGCGCCCTCGTAAACCAGTGCGGAATGCGCGCGAGTCTCTTCCTGGTAAGTTTCGATCCGCTGCTCACCAAACAGGTGGCCCTCGTAGCCCAACGCGGTGTGTAGTTTCTCGGAACTAAATGGCAAGAATGGTGCGAAGAGCACCTTGAGCGAATCGACCGCTCTAAGGGCGGTGTAGACCGTTCTGGCAGCTGCCGGCTTGTCCTCCTCGATAACCTTAAACCAGGGCGCTCGATCTAGATAACCGTTTGCTTTCCGTGCAAGCCGCATAGCCTCCTGGAGCGCAGCCCGAATTTGTACCGCTTCCAGGTGCGCACCAATCGTCTCAAATCCACCTTCGATCTCCTGCAGCAATTCCCGATCCTCGGAACCTAAGTCGCCCGGCTCGGGCACCTTACCCTCCCAATGTTTGTATGCGAAGGAAGTCACCCGATTAGCCAGGTTTCCCCAGGTTGCTACCAATTCATCGTTGTTGCGGCTCAGAAAATCCGCCCACGAGAAGTCGCTATCACGCGATTCCGGCATAACCGCCGCGACATAGTAGCGGATCGCGTCCGCGTCATAGCGCTCCAGGATGTCAGGAAGCCAAATAGCCCAGTTGCGACTGGTGCTCATCTGAGCTCCCTCGACATTCATAAACTCATTGGCGGGTACATCGTATGGAAGATTGAGATGCAAGGTTTCATCTTCCTCATAGATGCGATCCACGCCCATGAGTTCGGCCTGCCAGATCAATGTATGGAAGGGGATGTTGTCCTTCCCGAGGAAGTTGTAGATCTTAGCCGCGGGATCGTACCACCAGGCCTTCCAGGCTTCAGGCTCACCGATGTTGTTGGCCCACTCCACGGAGGCTGTGAAATATCCCATCACAGCCTCGAACCACACATAGAGCCGTTTGTCATCCCACTCGGGAAGCGGCACAGGAACGCCCCACTTGATATCGCGTGTAACGGCGCGCCCAATCAGTCCGCCCTCAACATAGTTGCGTGCAAACTTGTAAACATTGGGTCGCCAATGATCGGCATGCCCATTCAGATATTCGAGCAAGCGATCTGAGAATGCAGGCAGGTCCAGGAAGAAATGCTCGGTCTCACGCGTCACTGGTGTGCTTCCATCGATCTTACTGCGAGGATCGATCAGATCGAGCGCGTCCAGCAAGTTGCCGCAGTTATCACATTGATCACCGCGCGCCTCGCCGTACCCACATATTGGACAGGTGCCTTCGACGTACCGATCAGGGAGAAAACGCTGCTCGGTTTCGGAATACAGCTGCTTTTGCTTCTTTAGATAAAGGTATTCCCGCTCGCGCAGTTGCAGGAAAAAATCCTGGGCGATCCGGTAGTGGTTTTCAGTGTCGGTATGGGTGAAGAGGTCATAGCTGATGCCGATAGCCTGCTGCGTCTCCAGGAACCGCTGATGGAAATGCTCAAATAGCTCGCGCGGGGTCTGGCCAGACTTGTCGGCCTCGACTGTAATAGGCGTGCCATGCGAATCCGAGCCCGAGACCATCAGCACCTGATTTCCCTTAAGGCGGTGATAGCGCGCGAAGATATCGGCCGCCAAGTAAGTGCCCGCCAGATGGCCCACATGCATGTCGCCGTTCGCATAGGGCCAGGCTACGGACACGTGGATACGTTCGGTCATTGTGCTCCCTCAAATTTCATGCCATCAGGTTCTCAGCAGTCGTGTTTTCTCAAACTAAACAAAACGCCAGCGCGAGGCTGGCGGCGAATCTGGTCGGATCTGCGCCGGTTAAGAATGCCCCTCCCAGACCGAAAAGCCTCGC
>CAYZXF010000136.1:0-4465 GCA_964482355.1 uncultured Anaerolineaceae bacterium
GAATATTCCTAATCTAGATCTCAAATTCTTCGTGCATCACGGCACCTACGTGCTCCAAAAGATAGCCAATTACACGGAGCTTGTGGGGAACGATGTGAACGCGGTGCATCGCCTGCTAAAGAATCACATCAAGGAAAAGACCGGAGTCTCGGCTTACGCAGCATATACGCAGGCTGCGGTTGACGCCCTTGGGCTCCACGAGTTTGTCAACGAGATGCAAGAGCATATCGAGGAGTTCCCTGATGTCGGAGAGATCCGACTCTATGTGGAGAATTTGGAACCCATCTGGCAGCGCGAAAGCGAACGACGGCGGGTGTTCGTAGACCCTGAAGAGGCCCTATTCGCTATCGAAACGGAAATCCCGGCTGAGCCGCCGCTCGTCTGGGATTATTTTACGAAGCCAGAATTTCGTATGATCTTAACGGGGGCCGATTCGATAGAGGTTGACAATAAGAAGTTGGGTCGCCTGGACGCGGGCAGCGTTTATATCTGTGCACACGGGAATCAAAAGAGCCTCCACGCAATCGTCGATTGGAGGCCGTTTGAGTATTACACCTACGAAACTCAGATTGGGCCTGGGCTGACAGGCACGATCACCACACATTTCATACCCACGGAAGGCGGTACACGAGTAAATTCCATTTTGGGTCGATTGAAGGGATCCCTTATTGCGCGGAATAGATTCAAGCTGAAGCAAGGCAAATTTGTGGCGGGCATACAGAAGGGCGTCGATGCCTTCCGAGATTTCATCATCCAGGAGCTCGAAACGGGCGCAACCGTCAGGCCGGAAGCTTCCAGTGTTCCGGCGGAACAGGTGACGGCAGCTGCGCAAGCTTCGCTGGCGGAGGCCGGAGCCGACTAGGGACAGACAAGAACTGACTGGGAAAGGTCCAGGAGACCAAATGAACAAGAGTTCTCATGCGGCGGTGCCCCCGCCGCTCATCTTTTTAGGTGCGCTGGTGATCGGAGTGGCCCTCAACATCGCGCTGCCGCTCGCGATCTTATCCGACGGACGGATCGGCGACGTTCTGGGTCTGGTTGCGGCGCTTGGAAGTGCAGGAATTGCCTTCTGGGCGTTCAGAACCATGGTGCGCGCCGGCGAACACCCCGATCCCGCAGTCCCCACCAAGTCGATCGTCAGGCAAGGTCCCTTTGCCAGAACTAGGAATCCAATCTATGTCTCTTTTGCGCTTTTCGATCTCGGTGTAGCGCTGCTTCTGAACAACCTCTGGATCATCCTTGCGCTGGTGCCATTAATGCTCTACGTTGACGTTGGGATCGTCCGCCGCGAGGAACGCCACTTGGAGCAGCAATTCGGAGATGAATTCCTGGATTACAAACGGAGCGTTCGGCGATGGTTGTGAGCGCTAACCGAAGGCGGAAGATCGACATTGGCAAATAAACCCAAACTGATCGTTGTTTCAAACCGACTGCCGGTCGAAGTCGAGCGGACCGATGGTGGATTTAATTATCATCCCGCCGCGGGCGGCCTAGCTACGAGCCTGCAGGCTGTAAGGAAGCAGCGGGAAATGATTTGGCTTGGGTGGCCGGGGTTACAGGTTTGGGATGACAAGGATCGCAAGAATATCGAGAAAGAGCTGGTCAAGGAATATGACAGCGTACCGCTCTTTTTGCCGCCCTCTGATTTTGACCTTTACTACGAGGGTTTCTCGAATGGCACCATCTGGCCGCTGTTCCACTATTTTCCTCAAAACGCCCACTACGAAGCTCGCGAATGGGTCGCCTACCAGAAAATCAACGCCTTGTTCCGCGACAAGATTCTCGAGATCGCGGAGCCGGGGGACCTGATATGGATCCACGACTACCATCTGATGATGCTTCCGAAACTGGTGCGAGAGTCGCTTCCTGAGGCAAAGGTCGGCTTCTTCCTGCACATCCCCTTCCCATCGTCAGAGCTTTTCCGCATGCTGCCCTGGCGCGAGGAGATCTTGCGCGGCCTGCTCGGATCCGATCTGATCGGATTTCACAGCCATGGTTATGCGCGCCACTTCCTGAGCAGCCTGCTGCGCCTTTTGGGATTAGAGCAGGAGTTCGGCCGAGTCATCGTGAGCGATCGTGCGGTCAGAGTAGATACATTTCCGATCGGGGTCGATGTAGCCGGCTTCGAATCGGCCATGGAAACGGAAGAAGTCCAAGAAGAATTGAAGGATTTGCAGGAGGAAACTCAGGACCGCAAGATCGTGCTGACCGTAGACCGCCTAGACTTCACGAAGGGTATCGTGGAACGATTGGAATCCTTCGATCACTTTCTCACGGAAAACCCAGATTGGCATCGGCGCGTGACGTTGATCGCGCTTACGGTTCCTTCGCGGACCGGAGTTCCTGAATATCAAGCGCTGAAGAAGGAGGTCGACGAGGCGGTAGGCCGCATCAATGGCCGCCATGGCAAGCCAGGCTGGGTGCCGATCTGGTACATGTATCGATTCCTGCCTTTTGACCGGCTGGTTGCGCTGTACGCCGTGGCACACGTGGCCCTGGTCACGCCGCTGCGCGATGGCATGAACCTGGTCGCCAAAGAATATCTTGCGGCGCATCCGGATGGAACCGGAGTGCTGATCTTGAGCGAGACGGCGGGTGCGGCCGAAGAGTTGGGCGAAGCGCTGATTGTGAACCCGCATGACACGGAGCAAATCAGCAAAGCCTTGCTGCATGCACTAACGATGTCAGAGAGCGAGCAGGTGGCAAGGAATTCGCCCATGTTGGCTCGCCTGCGCCGGTACGATGTGGTGCGCTGGGCAGAAGATTTCCTCGGTGAAATGGAGCCTGAAATTTCACCTGCTAAGCAGCAGGTCCAGGTGCGACTCGATAAAGCCGGCATCGAACTCCTGCTGCAAGCGTACGCATCGACCGAGCAACGTCTCCTGCTACTGGACTACGATGGAACGATGGTTCCCTTCGCCACACGGCCCGAGGAGGCCGCCCCGGATGAGGAGTTGATAACAATGCTCAAGCGCCTGGTGGAGGACAAGAAGAACACCGTGGTCGTCATCAGCGGCAGAGACCGCGAAACGCTTCAGGAATGGCTGGGGGAAACTGGGGCAAGCCTTGTGGCGGAGCACGGAGCTCAGATCCGGCGTGCGGCTGACACGAAGTGGAGTGTGCAAACCACCGAGGCCGCCGACGGTTGGAAGAGCGAACTTCGGCCCCTGCTCGAACTCTACGTGGACCGTACCCCGGGCTCGATGCTGGAGGAGAAGACCGCTTCGATGGCCTGGCATTACCGACGCGCAGAGCCAGAATTGGGCGATCTACGCGCCAAGCAGCTCATGGAAAACCTGGAAGGGGTGATCGCAAACACCCCCTTAGTAATCATGCAAGGTAGCAAAGTGGTCGAGGTGAAAGAGAGCGGGATCGGGAAGGGCCGTGCGGCTCGCAGATGGCTCGATAGCGACACAATTTACGATTTCATCCTCGCAACCGGAGATGACGTTACAGATGAAGAGATGTTTGAAGTGATGCCGGATGGAGCCTGGTCTATCCGAATTGGAGTGGATCGCCGTTCGGCGGCTAAGTACTCCCTGAGAGGAACTTCCGCATTCCGGCGTCTGCTACACTCCCTCGCCGTTCGCTAAGCTTTGGATCTCGCACGCAACAAGATACATCTGCCTCAGCCGCCTACTGCACTCCCTCACCGACCCCTAAGCCCTGGATCTCGCATGCCACAAAGTACATCTCCCCCAGCCGCCTACTACACTCCCTCGTCGGTCGCTAGACGCTGAATCTCGCACCCAACGAAATTCATCTCTCGCAGCCATGCCACCTGCGCCGGGAAGCGAGTCGCTCGGGGAAGAAGCGTCAACGATTGCCCGGTGCAGGGTAGGCCGAGGTAGAAGTGCGACACGACCAGCGGTTCGAACGGCAGGTTGGGCATCCCGGGCGTGGGCCAAAGACCGTAACCCATGTTATCCGACCCATCCGGCAGCCGCCCATATGAGAGGTTGGCGGTGCGGACCTTGAGATAGCGGATCTGATCGATCGTTCGTCCATCAGGCGCAAGTAGGCGGACGGTATCCCCGCCATCATTTAGAGCGATCTTGGTCTTGGTGCGGAAGAAAACTGCAAAGCCTCTGGGTGAGATTGTCACTCCCGGCAAATCGTACACTGAGGAACCACCGCCGGCCACGTCATCCAACCACCACCCTTTCAAGTAGACTGGTCTCGCTCCGGCGTTGAAGAGCTCGATAAACTCGTCCGGAGTGGTGACTCCGCCGGTACCCTGAAAATCATCCCGTGGCTTGATAAGCACCTCGTTGATCACTATCCTGCTGGGGATGCCAGTGGGGATTGGGGTCGGGAAGAATAAAGAGTTGGTTCGTCGCGGAGTCCCGCGGATTGGATTCCCCGAAGCATCCAGGCCGTTCCCGTTGAAGCCAGTGTAAGTACCCCAGTTTCCGGAGAAATCGCCACCTCCCCGGCGCTCCATGCTGGCCTTAGGCGAGGAGCT
>CAYZXF010000137.1:0-5939 GCA_964482355.1 uncultured Anaerolineaceae bacterium
AACCGAAATCTCGGCGATCGCCGCGATCCGCCAGAGCGAGTCGCCATCCAGCACAATGTAGAGGATCGCTCCTTGAGCATTTGGGGTTGGAGTCTGGAACGGAGTCGGCTGCAGGAGCGGAACGCTCTCATCACTTCCAGAATCCGTCAACGTCGGCCCGGCCGCGGTTGCCATCGCGGTCGCGATGCTCGCGTATGCGAGCACCGCCATTCCGATCGCAATTCCCCTCTTTGCATCCATTAGCGATCCGATTATAGCTGGATGGGAGAGCCAATTTTCCCCATATGAAAGAACTTGGATTGGAGAATAGCGCGACGAGCACCATGCGCGGATATTCTATAATTCCACGCTTGGGTAGAGTCCGCACGGAAGTCACGCTGGTTGTTATCGGGGACTAGACGCAAATATTTACTTGCCACCTCCAAAGACGATCATCGCAGAGGTAAAATCGGATCTGCCCTTCGCTAAGGAGACCTATCGAGCATGAACGTGATTGCCGTAAGCACCGAGCCTCGCAACCGGGCAAGATCGATCTTTCCGACCCTCACGGTCACCGCTTGGGTCAGCACCGTTCTGTTGATCCTCATCGGGAGCATCGTGCGCGTGACCGGCTTTGGGCTCGGATGTCCGGATTGGCCGCTGTGCTACGGGCAGGCGATTCCCCCCGGATTCACTGAGGCATGGGTCGAGTTCTCCCACCGCTTATTCGGAGCCGCTACCAGCATTGAGATCTTTGCGTTAGCGGCGATCGCCTGGCGTGAATATCGCCGGGAACGCTGGATCTTCCGGCCGGCGGTGATTGTCGCTGGGCTGCTTGTTTTTCAGATCGGGCTGGGTGGGCTGCACGTGATCATGGAGATCCCGCCGGAAACGGGATTGGTTCACACCAGCGCGGCAATGATGATCGTCGGCCTATTGGCGCTGATCCTCGCCAGGAGCGCTCCATTTGCTCAACGATTGGCAGAGCGCGCGCGCACGTCCTTGATGGACGGCCGGCTGCCGGCTTTGATCTCAATCACGACCGCGGCTAGCTACTTGCTCTTGCTTACCGGATCGTATGTGACCCGAACCGGGGCCTCGTTGGCCTGCCTTGACTTTCCCCTGTGTGGGGCGGTTGAGGAAGCCACTCAGCGGCTGGTGGATATCCAGATGCTTCATCGGTTGTCCGCGTTTACTGTGGCAGGACTTGTGATTGCAGTGGTGATTTGGATGCTGCGTCGCAGTGAAGATCAGGGTTTGCGCCGCTTTGCGATCGTGTTGGGCGGTTTGATGGCACTCCAGTTTGGGTTAGGAATCGCCAACGTGTTTCTCCTGCTCCCCATGTGGTCAAGAGTACTCCACATCACCGTTGGAGCCTCAATCTGGAGCACCCTGGTAATTCTATGGACCGTTACTCGGAGCTCCGCTACCACCGCGGGCCGGGCCGCGGGAGCCGCTTAGGTTTCGAGCTACTCTTCGATTGAGCGAACGAACGCGATGATGGAGGTGATGTCGCTGTCGGTGAGGAAGTCAAATCCACCCTTCGGCGGCATTGTGATTCCGGTCGTATTCAGCGGATCGTCTGCTGTTCGACCCTCCTTCACAAATGCCAGCAGCTCCGCATCGCTCGAAGACTTGACAAACTCGCTGGTGGTCAGGTCTTTGCCCAAATTAGGCAGCCCCTTGCCGTCCGCGCCGTGGCACGCTAAGCAAGTCTGCCCAAAAAGGGATTCGCCTTCGGCGATCATTTCGGGTGAGTAGGCCGGTTTCTCATCTTCGGTCTCGCCACCTTCCGATGAACCGCCGCACGCTGCCAGCAGCACCGAGACGCCGAGAATCAAACTGATCCACAGTGTCTTTTTCATTCCGTTCTCCTCCGCCTTGGGAAAAAATTCACAACGCAGGAGTATACCAGTACCCTCTTTAGGCACTTTAAGGCCCGAGCCTCCGCCGATAATGCCGCTTGGGTATAATCGCGCACTTAGCCGGAGCGGAGAGACGCGATCTCATGGGGAGAGAACGCGGGACATTGGCCTCCCTGCTCATAGCCGGAGTCCGAAACTTGAGCCGCAAGATTTACTTAATCGGCGCTATCGTCCTTACCCTTTTGCTCGTGCCCTGGGTGTACGGTCTGCCTTTTGTCCAGGACCGAGTCGCCTGGCGAGTCTCGGAGCTCAGGGCGCAGATTAAATATGCGATCTCTCCGCCGGAAGAGGCGGTTTTCACCCCTAACTCGACCCTCTCAGCCATGGTAGACGCCACTCTGGCAGCCATCATGACTCCCACACCAGACGCGCTACCCACCGAAGTTCCCGCTGAGCCCACCGAGCCTGGCCCGACCCTCACCCCCTCACCGGTTCCGTCGCCGATCCCGGACCACGTGTTTCTGCCCGGCGTTCGCCATGAGTATCAGAGCTGGAACAACTGCGGACCGGCTACCTTGTCAATGGCACTCTCCTTCTGGGGGTGGCAGGGCGACCAGCGCCCGATCGCGAATTTCGCCAAACCCAATCCGCGCGACAAAAACGTGATGCCCTACGAGCTGGCAGAGTACGTACGCGAGGAGACCGGCTTAAATGTGATCGCGCGCACAGGCGGCGACCAGGAACTGCTCAAGCAATTAATCGCAGCTGGTTTTCCGGTGATTGTTGAGAAGGGTCTGGAAGGACCGGGCTTCGACGGCTGGATGGGTCACTATCAGTTGCTGGCTGGTTATGACGATGCCCTGGGCCGCTATAACGCCTACGATAGCTACGAGGGTGATTTCAGCGATGGAAACAGCTTGCCCATAAGCTACGACCTCATAGACGAGTATTGGCGGCACTTCAACTACCAGTATCTGGTCATCTATCCTAACGAGCGCGAGACAGAGCTGATGGTGCTGCTAGGGTCGGATGCGAATGAAGAGACCAATTTACGCAATTCGGCGCAGCTTGCCTCGGATGAAATCTTCGCCACTTCCGGCCGCGATCAGTTCTTCGCCTGGTTCAATCGCGGAACGAACCTGGTAGAGCTACAGGACTACAATGGCGCGGCCGCTGCGTATGACGAAGCTTTCAGCATTTATGCGGGCCTGGATCCAGAGACCCGTCCCTGGCGCATGTTGTGGTATCAGACCGGTCCTTACTGGGCCTATTTCTATGCAGGCCGCTCTTGGGACGTGCTCAATCTAAGCACACAGACGCTCTTCGCAATGAGTGAGCCTGTGCTTGAGGAGAGCTATTACTGGCGTGGGGTGGCCAAGGAATCACTAGGGGACGTAGCGGGCGCGATTGAAGACTTCCAAACCAGCGTCGACGTCCACCCCGGGTTCTTACCAGCGCTCACGCAGCTTGATCGCTTGGGAATAGTACCCTAGGAATCAATTGGACACGCTTCAAGATGGAGATACTGCTGGCATTCCTCCTCGCGGAAACCACGCGATAGGCGCTCGCGCGCCAGATCCATCAACTCGTCAATATCCAGCAAGTAGACCCGCGAGGTGCCATCAACACTTGCCGTGTACAGGCGAGTGCCGTCCGGGCTGAAGGCGACGTCAGAAACGCCACTGGTATGCCCGGTGAGCGTGATCAGCAACTCGCCGGTTTCAGCATCCCAGAGCTTCACGGTGCCATCCACCCCAGCCGTGGCAATCTGCCGCCCATCGGGACTGAAATCCACCCCCAGGACAGTACCCGCGTGTCCTCGTAAGACATTCAAGGTCTCATGCGTCTCAACTTCCCAGACTCGAACTGTACCGTCCTGGCTCGCTATAGCCAGTCGGCTCCCATCGGGATTAAATGCGCTTCGGTAGTCCGGGGATAAATACTTGGCAAAGACTCCTTGAAGCTGTTGAGAACTCACGTCCCATAAATAGGCACTCCCGTCCCAGCCGGTAGTGACTATCTGTGTTCCATCAGAGTTGAATGCAACTCCACTGATCGAATTGGCATGCACTGACTGTGGCTCCTGGTTTGAAAAAGATATCTCCTCCGGGCCGCTAAGCAGTGTGGATATGTCCATGATCGCCAGCTTGCCGTTATCAGTACCGGCGGCAAGTGTCGCTCCATCAGGGCTGAAGGCGAGATCGCAGGAGGCGAATAATTGCTTTCCACACTGGAAGTCCCAAATCGTAAGAAGCTTATCCCCCGTATCCACACGCCAAATCATGATTGTGTCATCGTGCCCGGCTGTGGCAGCCAGTTCGCCGTCAGGACTGAGGCTGATGATCTCGACCCGTTCCTCATGCCCGGCCAATGCATGTAATAGACGTCCCGAGTCAACATCCCAGATCTTGGGCGTGAGATCAGAATTGGCCACTGCAAGTCGCGATCCGTCTGCGCTTAGATCCATCGATACGGCAACGGCCGTTTGCCGTTCGTCGCCGTGGACCAGCACTGCTCCCTCTCCACTTCCACCCCGAGTCACATCCCAGACCCTGATCTCGCCAAATAAGCCGCCGGAAGCCAAGAGACTCTCGTCTTCACTGAAGCCGAGCCCCACGAGCATTTGAGAATGTCCCGTCAGTGAAAGATGGATCTTCCCTGAGCCGCTTGCGACAGATGCCGGGACGTCCCAAACGATCACCGTTTGATCCCATCCTCCGGTCGCCAGCAAGTTCCCGCTAGGGCTGAATTTGAGCGTAATGAGATCGGCCGTGTGGCTTTCGAGTGAGGCCAACTCTGCTCCCGTGCCGGGGTCCCAAAGGATGGCTTTACCATCGGCACTAGCCGTCGCCAGCAGACTTCCGTCGGGGCTGAATTCGAGATCGTGCACCGGCCCAGTATGCCTCTTCAGGTATTGCAATCTCTCGCCCGTATTGGCATCCCAAATACTGGTCGAGCCATCAAAACTCCCAGTAGCAAGCCAGGGGTCGTGCGGCGAGAAGCTGGCCGAGAGATCCTGTGGGCGGAATTCTTCGGCCATCGCAAAGAGCTTTGAACCTGTCGAGAGGTCCCACACCTCCGTCTCTCCAAGTGCCAGCAAGCGAACCGCTCGGGTCCACCCCGAAGTGAGCTCAAACCCGAAGACGTCATTGTTAAGCTGCTGAAACGGAGTACGCTCGGGATACCGGGCATATAGCTCTCCCGTGTAAGGAAGTTCAACCTCCCACTCTTGCTCACCCGATGCCATATCCCAAGCACTTATGAAGTCCAGGCCGCGTTCAGAATCCGGCCCAGTCGTCACGATCATCTTCCCATCGGACGAGAGCACCGGGTAGGCATTATCCGGTAGAGAGAAGGCGGGCTCTCCACTGTCCAAGTCCCAAACGCGGGTGTCCCCAGATTCGCTGCCACTGCAATCCCACAGGATAAGGCGGCGAATATCCGGGTGCATCAGAATCGAGCAGAACGTTCCATCTATCGACTGCCAACTCCTTAGCCGAGAACGAGCGACCGCTAAATGCAGCGCTTCCTCTGCAACCGGAAGAATAGACCCATCCACTTCACGTGTTGTTCTTATAGCCTGGAAGGCGAGCAGGAGGCCAAGCTCCGGATCAATCTCCAAGGCGGCACTTGAGGCGGCGGCCAGCTCGCGCGCGGTTGCGATCCGCGCTTCCGCCTGTGCTGCTTGACTCTGGTTGAACGCTACCGCGCTCAAGCCGACCGCCGCTAGGATCCCTACCACCAATACGCCGGCGAAAGCACGCAGCCGATTCACTGCCCTCCGCTCCAACGCGTTCTCTTTTTCCTGCCGGGCTGCCTCCTCCTCTCGCTGTACCTCCTGAGCAACCAGGCTCCCCGCCAGGAAATCCTGCTCGGTCGGAGTCAGTTTCAGATCGGTGCCGCCGGCCCAGGTTTCGAATTGCTCCAGCCGCGTACCTCTCAGCAAGAATCCGGGATCTCGATCCTCCTGAAGCCATTCCCCCACGGCGGCCGCTAAGCGGCGCTGAAGGATCAAGTCCTCACGACCAGCATCGACCCAACCGCTCAACCGTTCCCATTCCTTCAACAACGCCTCGTGTGCGATCTCAACCGTCG
>CAYZXF010000138.1:0-12394 GCA_964482355.1 uncultured Anaerolineaceae bacterium
GCCGGGACGGTGCAACACTGTCAGACCGCACAGTTCGTTGAGGGTTCGACCCCCAGTTCCGGCTGCATTCATCGCTCAACCTTCCCGGTTTCCAGCGGTGCGACTAACATAAAGGTTGGTACATAATCCGGGGGCACGTCATCGCCTTCTTTCCGCCTTGGTGTACCAATTGGGATGCAACCCAGTCTGCAGCCAAACCACTATTGAGAGGATTGGGGACCCTACAATAATTTTCATTCGGCCAGCTAGCATCCCTTCACTATTTGAAAATGCTATCTAATAGCTCGATGCCGCATAACTGTTGGTTAGAAGGAAAAACTTCTACATGTCTCCCCACAGAGGAATCGCGTGGAAGGCCTTCCAAAGTATTCTCTATAGTACAGTGTTGCTTATGGTCAGTTCCGCATAATGTCGTGATTATGGTTATTCCGTGACAGATTGGCCCTTAGAAGCCCGAGACTAATGGAGGCAACCATGGCCAATAAACAATCGTGCAAGTGGCCCGGCCGTGACTATGTTTGGGAAGATGGAAGCGGGCTTCCGGGGCCGCGAGGGTATCTTCGCGAGGACGGCCGCGGGTTTGTTGTCTTCTGCCGCGACCATTATCCCTCTGGGATGCGCGCCTGGCTGCACCAGGAATTTGACCTGTGGCAAGATGAGTCGCCCCACGAGAGGTTCATTGAGGCCTTTGCAATCTACATAAATCGAGTCCGGTATTCTGATGAACAAATACCTGGCGCTCTCACGATTACCAAATTAAGGACCAGGATGGAAGAGATCAAGAAAATCCCGGGCGGCTTTGAATTCAGCATGGAGAGGCACCCTGGCGTAATAAAGTACCAAGGCATCCCTCGGAAGATTAATATGCAAGAGTACCGATTCGATTTCAATTCCGATGAATTGACCCTTCAGAATGAGCGAACGATCTGGGATGCCAAAGAGGATGGCGGCTACGACCTGGACTCCGGGACAATAATCGAAACCGACGAATAGACCCCGAGAACTCTTCGACTAAAGGACAGGTAAATGGCAGGTGATTTGCTTCCAACTTGGAAAGTGATTGCAAATCATGGCGATTTTCTGCGTGTCAAGCAGCGGGAAATGTGGGATGGGCTAGGAACAACGTTTGAATGCTTATGAATCTGACGAGAAAATTGAGGAACCAGAACGGGCTGCTAGAGGTCAGAATGCGATAACTGCTGCTGATTTAGAGGTGGGAATCTGGGGAAATTTGTGGCGGGGATGACGGGATTCGAACCCGCGATCTCTGCCTTGACAGGGCAGCGTGTTAGGCCGCTACACCACACCCCCGAGCGCCGGCTAGTCTACCATAACATGAATTTATAGAGCCGTTACGGCGCGTGCGAATCCATCGATGGTCCGCTCGATTGCGACATCATCGATCCAATAATGGGTCACCAATCGCATCCGGTACCCATGGCGCGCGGTCAACTTGATCCCATCATTTTCCAGCCGTTCGATCAGGTCGTGGGTTGTGAACCCTGCCTCAGGGTCAAGGTTCATATAAAACATGTTCGTGGGCGGCGGATTCTGCTCGACCGAGATGGTGGGTAGCGCCTGCAATCCCTCGGCGAGTCGACCAGCCCGATCATGATCCTCTGAAAGTCGATCCACCATGCTCTCAAGGGCCACGATCCCGGCTGCGGCCAGGATTCCGGCTTGCCGCATCCCGCCCCCGAGCTGCTTTCGCGCCCGCCTGGCGCGCTGGATGAATTCCTCCGTCCCACAGAGCAAGGATCCGACCGGCGCACACAAGCCTTTTGAGAGGCAAAAGGTAACCGAATCCGCCGGCTCAGCGAGCGCCGAGGCAGGTATTCCCAGCGCTGCGGCGGCATTGAAGATTCGCGCACCGTCCAGATGAAGCTTCAACCCGTGCTCGCTTGCGATATCCGAGACAGACTTCATATATTCTACGGACAGGACCGTTCCTCCCGTCCCGTTATGCGTGTTTTCGAGCAGGATCATTCGGCTAATTGGATAGTGTTCATCGTCGACCCGAATCGCCTCCCGTATATCTTCCGATCGCAGCATTCCATCTGCCTGATTGGGGATGGATCGCGTGTGCACTCCGCCAAGCGCCGAAACGCCTCCCGCTTCATAAAGATAGGTGTGCGACATGTCTCCAAGGATGATCTCATCACCCCTTTGGCAGTTGCTGAGCACAGCCGCCAGATTTCCCATCGTTCCCGAGGCGACAAAGACCGCCGCCGCCTTACCCATTCGCTCCGCGGCTAGAGCCTCCATCCGCAGCACGGTAGGATCGTCCCCAAAAACGTCGTCTCCCACCTCCGCCTCGGCCATTGCCTGACGCATTTCCGGTGTGGGATGCGTAACCGTATCCGATCGTAGATCAATCCATTCCATAGTTGGCCTTCCGTCTAACGGACCCCACAAGGGAGTTTTGGAGTGCTTATTCTCATCACACCGCCGAACAATATGATGGCTATGCGCAGCTTACGTAGTACGTTGCCTATTTGCGAGACGCCTGCAGCATTGCGTCCTTCAGGTCTTCCGGGATTGGGGCCTCAAAATCCCCCTGTCCGGGTATCGCCATCTTCCAGGCGTGCAGCATTTGTCGCTCGACATCCAGGCTTGGATATCGCCTCCCATAGATCCGGTCCCCCACCACCGGGCATTCAAGAAACTGCATGTGGATGCGAACCTGATGCGTTCGGCCTGTGATCGGATGCAGCTCAAGGAGTGTGTGCCGTTTGAAGCGTTCCCGAATATAAAACACGGTTTCCGCCGCCCGCCCGCCTTCTTGAACTGAGAACCGCTGCCGATGTTTGGGATCGCGAGCAATGGCTGCCTCAACCCTGCCCTTGCTAGTGGGTGGACTTTCATCAACCAGTGCCAGGTATTGCTTTTCGATCACTCGCGATTTAAATTGATGCTGAAGGAGCTCAAGAAACTCACCATTCTTTGCAAAGACGATCAGCCCTGAGGTGTCTTTGTCGAGCCGATGGACCAGCCCCTCACGACCGGGCTCACCAACTCCTCCCAGTTCGGGAGCGTATTCGATGACCGCCTGCGTCAGCGTTCCACTTTCGTGCCCCGGCGCTGGATGCACGACGATCCCAGGCGGCTTATTGAGGACCATGTAATCCGCGGTTTCGTGAAGAATATCAAGTTCCACCCCCTCAACCTCAACTAATACTGGCTCTGCATCTATCTGAGATATCCGAACCGTGTCGCCCACGTGCAGCTCGAACGCCGGCTTAGCGGCAACTATGTCGTTGACCAGGACCTGCCCGTTGCGAATCATGGCCTGGATCGTATTGCGAGATTGATCAGCAATGCGATTTGCAAGATATGCGTCAAGCCGCTCTCCGGGCGCATCGACCACGAAATCGGCTTTCATCTTTGGCTTTATTGTTCGCGATTATCCGGTGGAGTGTTCGATGCTGCCCGGGGTCTCCGGGTCTGCCTCTTCACGACCTTCAGCAGTCAACTCGACTGCTTCGCTCTCGGCCTGCTGTCGGTTCTTTCGTCCCTCGAAAAAGGAGGAAACCAGCAGAATCACTACGCCAAGGAAGATGGCCGCATCCGCAATGTTGAAAACCGGAAATTTGGCAACGGAGATGTAATCCGTTACCTGACCATCTTGCAGCAGCCGATCGGCCAGGTTGCCGAGAGCCCCACCCAGCTGAAGCGCGAGGGCGACTCGCAGAGCGACTTGTGATCTGGGGACTCGAGGATAGTAGATGATGATCGCAATGGATACCAGAATAGCAACCACCGTAAAGAACAGCGCTCCGTCCTTGAAGAACCCGAACGCAGCACCCGTATTCGATGAGTTGATGATCCGTGCATAAGGCGCCAACCACTCCCACGGCGCCCACCGCTCGTGCGGAGCCAAATTGAGCCGTACAAAGTATTTCGACCACTGATCCAAGGCGACTACGAGCCCGGAGATCAGAACCAGCCCAAGATAATCCTTGAATAACCTCAATGCTCTATCCTCGGCCGAGGATTGTATCGCAACCCATCCTCTGCCATGACTCTGGAGTTACTCCTTATCAGATCTGGAGATCGCAAGCTTGAGCTCCTGAGCCTGAAACTTGAACTCAGCATTCGCAGAGCCTGATGGAGATTTGACCGGCTCGAGCGATACTCCGAGAGTCTCGGCGGCAATGTGCCGGTGGTGTGCCGCGATTGCATCCGACAGTTCGCTCGTCCCGTCATACTCAATAACAATTCGATCGTCGACTGAAAACCCGGCCTGCTTTCGCAGCTCCTGGACCCGCCTGACCACTTCATTGGCTAGTCCCTCTTGAAGCAGACCCTGGTCGATCTCGGTCACGAGTGCTGCCACATAGGCCCCCTCGGCAGCCGCTGTAAATCCTTCACGCGGTGAGATCCGGACTTCCACTTCGGAGGGCAGGAGCTCTATTTCCCTACCATCGATCTCGAGCTGGAGGGACTCGCCGCTCAGAAGTTTTTGTGAGGCCGGATCAGCATCCAGCTCGAGCACGGCGGTTCGAATGGCCGGGAACTGTGCGCCATATTTCTGCCCAAGTTGCTTTGGATATGGCTTGAGCTTGTATTCTGCGGCCTCTTGCACCGTATCCAATAGCCGAACCTGTTTGACATTGAGCTCTTCCTTAATTATGTCCTCATATCGACCAACCACCTCGCGTTCCGAAGCCTTGGAAACGGCGAAAGCCGCCTCGCGTAGCGGCTGGCGGAGCCTGATCTGCGCCTGATTGCGTGCTGCGTGCCCTAGCGACACCAGCCGCTTCACAAGCGCCATTTCCGCCGTCAAGCTGGGATCGATGGTAGATGGATCGATCGAAGGCCAATCGGCATGGTGAACACTCTCAGGCTGGTGCGTTGATACCAGGTTTTGATACATGCTTTCCGTTACAAACGGCACGAAGGGCGCCAGTACCTTGATCAGCTCGACCAGCACTCCGTAAAGGGTTTGGTAGGCAGCCTCTTTATCTGCGTCTGTAATATCGCTTGCCCCAGCCTTCGCCCAAAACCTGCGGCGGCTACGGCGAAGGTACCAGTTAGTAAGGTCATCCAGGAAAACCTTAATGGCCCCGGTAGCATTGTGGGGCTGGAAATTCTCGAGAGAATCGGTTACTTGCTCGATCGTCTCACCCAATCTGGCTTGAATCCACTTGTCTAATTGGCTGAACGCAGGATTTTGGTCTGATCCCGGCCGCCATTCATCGATTCGTGCGTAGGTAACTAAGAAGCTGTAGACGTTCCAAAGCGGAAGCAGGAATTGACGTCGAACTTCATCGGCGAGATGATAGCCGAACTGCAGGTCCTTTTCAGGCAGGTGGTCGCAATACAGCCATCGCATTACATCTACGCCCATCTTGTCGGCGGCCTCGTTGAACTCAATCGAATTGCCCCACGACTTATGCATCGGTCGGCCATCTTCGGCCACCAGCGTGGCGTATGAAAAAACGTTTCGGAACGGTGCCCTCCGCTCCAGAACGGTACTCATCGCAATCAAGCTGTAGAACCAATTGCGAAATTGGCCAGGAAAGCTCTCGCTGATGAGATCTGCGGGGAACCACTCAGCCCAGTACTCGCTATCTTGCTCATAATCCAGGGTGCTCATTCCAACCACGCCCGCATCCAGCCACGGATTGCCGACGTCGGCTATCCGGTTGACAGCCTCTCCGCAGTGGCTGCACGCAATCCGGACTTTGTCGATGTATGGCCGATGAGGCGTACGTCCCTCAAAATCATCCCACCCCTCAATCGCGCGCTCTTCGAGCTCTTCTTTGCTCCCGATTACATCAAAGTTTGCGCAATGCGAACACTCATAGATTGGAAGAGCCAATCCCCAATAGCGCTTCTTTGAGATCATCCAATCGTGCATGTTGCGCAACCAGTCCAATTCGCGATCCAAACCGAATGATGGGTGCCATTTCGTCTCGTCGACGACCACCTGCATCATCTGGTAGCGGAGATTGTTGGCTTTCTCTTCATCGGTGACTTCGGAATAGGGCTTATCCAGCTGCTCACCCATTGAGATAAACCACTCATCCACCAGCCTGAAAACCAGCTCTTCCCCGCAGCGCCAACACACCGGATATCGATGTGTGTAGTCCTGCAGGCGGTAGGCCAAATTCTTCTGGACCAGGTTCTCGTGAATCGGAATAGCTGTTTCGGCCACAGGCATGCCGCTCAGCCAATCGAAACCATCAATAAAGACGCCAGACTCGTTCAAAGGCGCGATCACAGGAAAATCGTGTTCCTTCCCAAGTTGGTAATCCTCCGCGCCGGCGCCAGGCGCGATGTGAACAATCCCTGTACCTTCTTCTTCGCTAACGTCCTTCCACAGGATCACCTGGTGCATTTCAGGAGCTTTGCTTTCAATCTGCGCCGGCAGCTCGTCGAACGGGCCAGAATAACGCCAGCCTTCCATCTCTCTTCCGGACAATTCAGCCTCGACTTCGTAATCGCCCTTGAGCATCCCCAGTGTGCCCTTGCTGAGGTAGAAAAGCTCCTCTCCTTGCCGAACCCGTACATAGGTCAGCTCAGGGCCTACTGCGGCCGCAACATTGCTTGTGAGGGTCCAGGGGGTCGTGGTCCAGATCAGCAGGCTCTCTCCGGGGCGCTCGACCAGCGGAAAACGAACTGTCAGACTTGGATGGGTTAACTCCTGATAGCCCTCGGTGACGATCTCGTGCTGGCTGAGGCCAGTGCCGCATCGTCCACACCAAGGCATGACATCCCGACCTTTATAGATCCAGCCCCGGTCGAAACACGTCTTGAGAACCGACCAGATCGTGTAATTATTCGCGTCGGAGAAGGTGAAGTATGAACCCCCCAGTTCGCGCGATCCGAGGCGGCCCACCATGCTCTCTACCGAGTCGCTCACCGCTCCACCCGGCCCTTGAACCGTTACGGTTTGAAGCGGGTCCTCACCCAGCAACCGGCCAAGCTCTCTCAGCTGCGCCGGATCATCCCAATCCATCCAGTAGCCAAGCCGGAGGCTTTGATCGGTCATCACTGCAGCAAATTCCAGCACGCGTTGTTTACACAGGACGACAAACTCCGCTAAACCGAACTTCTCGATGTCCCGCTTGTTATCAAACCCCATCTGCCTTTCGACATTGACTTCAACCCAAAGACCCTGGGCGTCGAATCCGTTCTGGTAGCGCGTGTTGTGTCCCTGCATTGATCTGAATCGGTGAAAAAGATCTTTGTAGGTTCGTCCCCACCCGTGGTGGACTCCCATTGGATTGTTTGCCGTAATAGGGCCGTCAATGAACGACCATCGTGGGCCATCCTTACGCAGCTCCCTCAGCGCATCGAAGGTACGATTTTCCGCCCAGAACTTTAAAATCTGGTGCTCCTGTTTGACAAAATCAACTTTGCTGGAAACCGGTTGAAAAGTCGGCACTCAATCCTCCAGTTCGACGACCAATCGCTTGTTGATGCGACCTTTGCTCTTGTAATCAACTACCCGTATCCGCCCTACCTCGCTGGTATTGCCCACGTGGGTGCCGCCGTCAGCTTGAAGATCAAGCCCTTCAATCTCAACCACACGCACCTGCTGTATCCCCTCAGGAAGCAGGTTAATCTTGGTACGAATTAAGTCTGGTATTTCGAAAGCTTGCTCGCGAGGGAGCACCTCAGCGGAAATCGGCCGAGCGGCGTCTACTTCAACGTTGATCTTCGCTTCGATCTCCTCAACCAATTCCTTCTGCATACGTTCAAGTTCGAAGTCCATTCGCCCACGTCCTGGCGACATGTTGCCTCCCGTCACACTGGCCCCGTAATCGCGCCAAATGACCCCGCACAGGATATGCATGGCGGTGTGAGTGCGCATTAGCATGTATCGATTTGGCCAATCCAGGTAGGCAACAACCGCATCTGCCTCTCGCAGCCCCTCGGGGACAACCGAGTGCCAGATTTCTCCCGCTTCGATTTTTATTTTGCTAACCATGAACTCGTCGGTGCCTCGAACTATCCTGCCCAGATCGCTGGGTTGGCCTCCGTCACCCGGGTAGAACGCAGTGCGATCGAATGCAACCCGATCCTCGGAAAGTTGCGTCACGATTGCCTCAAAATCTTGAAGGTAGGCGTCCTGGTGATACAGCTTTTCAGTCACTTCAGCCTCCTGATAAGCGGCTTAAGCAAAAACTCCCGCCCCGTTTCCAGGGACGAGAGTGAAGTTCGCGTCCATCGCGAATCAGGCTTACTCCTCCCGTTCACAGCTCTTCATTCTGCGCGATTATGCCACACGGGGTTTGGCGGGTCAATGACCCAGCGCCCGCACGGTCTCCGATCGGGCCTGGTGTACTAATTCGACTTCTGCAAACTGTTTGATGAGAGAGAGCGCGGAGGTATGCAGCTTACGCAGGGCAGCATTCTTGACCTTCCAGTCGCCGGCGAGTTGCCTCAATACCAGGCTGCTATCTCCCCTGATTTCCAATGCAATCTTATCGAGGTTGGAATTCGAAGCTGACAGCTCCTCAATCAGCTCCGCAAGGCCCTCGATCAATGCCCAATATTCGGCCTGATTGTTCGTGCCATATCCAAACCGGCGCCGACTTGGCCGGGAGAGTGGTCCATCAGCAATCTTCCAGCGGAACGAGCCGTAGCAATCTCCAGGATTTCCCACGCTCCCACCGTCGAAGATGAGCTGGCAAGAAAGAATTCTTCTACTCCTCGCCAAACCACTTCTGATACAAAGCGATTAGATTGCGCCGATGCAAATCCTCTCCGAGCCCATTCAGCAGTATTCGACTCTTGCCACAATCTTCAATGCCCACCTTATCCAGATAGCCCATCGAATCCTTGCGGCGGGCCGCGGTTCGCACATGACGCCGGAGCGCAGTCAGATAAGACAGATTTGCGCGCACCGTGATGCCGACTTCGCCTCTGAGTACCGACTCCCCATGACCTTGAACGAGATTTTCTAGCTTCATTTTCGGTATGGACTTCATACTGGCGACCATCAGGTCGTAATCTCCGTCAGCAAGGTAGGGAACCGGCATCATTACATCTCCGGAGAACAGCACCCGGTCTTCCACAATCAACACCCCGATGCCGTCCGCACTGTGACCGGGAAGCGGGACGAGTTGCAAGGTTCGTTTGCCGACTCGAATGGTCGCGCTGCCCTCTTCGAACGTGACGTTTGGAAGACGGATGCCTACTTCGCCTAGCTCCGTATTTGATTCTTGCGAACCCTCCAGGGCTTGTCGCCCACGGGTATCCAGGAAATGGCGGCACAGCGCATGCGAAATGATGGTTGCCTTTGGGAAGAAGTTGTTGCCGAGGGTGTGGTCGGTGTGGTAATGCGTGTTGATAATATACCGAACTGGCCGACCCAGTCGGTCTTCGGTAAAGCGCTTGATGTCCCGAATTTCAGCCGGGTAGGCAAGCGTATCAATCAGAACCGTGTACTCGGGACCAACGATTGCACCTGAATTTACCTGTGCATAAATCTCGCTGGTGAATACGTAGACGTTTTCAGAAACTCTTTCGCGGATCATAAACCGGCGAAAGGGTAACATAATCGCAAGAGCATGGTCAAATTTGCTTCACATAAGCGCGCGTTTTGGGAAACATGGGACCGGTTCGAGCAGATCCGCCCGGAGCTCCCATCCCAACTCCGAGATAGATACACGCATGTTGTCGGAAAAGTGGGCTGTCTTTTTCGTTCTAGTGGTAAGGGGGAGCGTCGGACCTCACGAAGGGTGCCACGTCATCCTCCATGGTGAACCCCCTGCGGCCGTTGAACTCAACAAAGTTAGTCTGGCCCGGCTTCATGTACAGGAACGTTGTATAAGATCGGCCCGCAAAATCTATTTGCAGTTGGTATGGGCCTTGAGGCAGATCACCAATCACAAAGTTCTCCTGGTAGTAATCGTCGGGTTGAATCGTCCCCAGCACGTATGTCCAGACGTCCCAAATTTGTTCCGTTTCCAACGATTTGATCTGAACCAGGTACTCCGTGAGATGGCGCCCCCAGGTGTTTTGTACTCGACCGGCCAATACACCCCATCCCTGTGCTGGAACGGTCCAGAGTTCAGGATTGCGGGAGGCGAAGTAGCGGTTTTCCCCAGTTCGAACTTCGAAGTGAAGGTGCGGCGCGCTGGCATGCCCAGTGTCGCCGACCGTTCCGAGTTGATCGCCAGCCGATACGCGCTGGCCCAACCAAACCGTCGTCGACTCGAGATGAGCATACACGCTATACAGCGACTGGCCCTGGTGGCCAAAGTCGTGCCGGATGGCTATCGCCAGTCCGTACGGGTCTGTCAGATCCTCAACTCCTCCGTATAGGCCGTAGCCGACCCATATCACTTCGCCATCTCCGGCGGCAACAACATGTGTGTTTCGATCAGCGACCAAATCAACGCCGGTATGCGTACTCTCCTCCCCGAATGCGGTGGAGCCGTAGCGGTAACGGGGGTTTGGCCAATTGACAGCCCCAGACGGGATTGGCCGCGTAAAGTAAAAATGGTCTGTCGGTCGGATGGCAAGCGGAATTTGATAGGGTGGCGGTCGCCATGCTGAAACTGGATTGAGCACATTCGCTGGAAGAACAACCTCCGCTCGAGCAGGCACAGGCGGATCAACCGCGGATTGCACTGGAGCAGGAGGTTCAACAAGCTGCTGCGTTGGAGAAGCTTGCTCGATGGGTTGCGCTTGCGGCGGGATTTGCTCCGGCTTCTCGAAGGAACGCGAGCCACAGGCCGCCAGCAATAGCCCCAGCGCAGTAAGACCAAACTTGAGATTCATATTAAGGGGTGGGAGTCAGTTCAAGGGTGGGCGTGGGTGTTCTCCAGCGCCACCACCAGGGCGTAGGCGTAGGCCGAGGTGTGTTTGTTGGAGTAGTTGTCGGCGTCTGATAGGGCGTTGGAGTAGCGATGGCGGATGCCGGATACAGTTCTCGCATAGCGCTTGCCCAATCTAGCCCGTCGCGCAAGGCAAATTCGTCGAACCGTGCCCCAGGATAGAAGCTTCGCCAATTCGGCAATGCCGGAAGGCGCTCAAAACCATAATCGGCCGCGAGCGCCGTCAAATCTACGTAGTAGCCCTCTGGAATGTTGGGCTTTGGGCCGCCGCCTGCGTCGTATGCGGCTGGATCACCGATGTAGCGAGTCGTGAAATTCCATGGTGCACTCTTCAGCGGCTCGCCAAGGCTGCCATCCTGCACGCTCGCCCGGATGTACACCCGCCAGAAGCTTTCAAGGCCGAACTCTTCAAGGATGACCTCGACCCATCCCGACTGAACCGCAGCCTGGCTGATCGTAAAGGCTCGACCGGTATAGAGCCAGTCGTTGTAAGCGTACCCAGGCGGCAGAGGCTCGTTCAATCCTACAAACGCTCGCTGCAGGTTTGACAGAAAATCCCATCCAACCTCAATCAGAATTCGTTGTCGAAGAGCATCGAACGCCTCATTTGCTGCGTCCGAAACCCTCAGTCCCGACGGAGTAATTCCCGAAAGCGGCACGAGCCCGATGCGATCGCCCACTGCTCGCGGTCCATCTTGAAATGGCTCAAATAGCGGTTCCGAGCTCGCGGCAGGATAAGCTCCAAGCTCCAGCAAGATCTGCGGTGACCAATCAAGTTCCGATATTCTTCCCGAAAGAGCTCCGGCGCCGGATGGGAGAGAGCGCTCTAATGGATAGGTAACGATGTGAGCTGCGTAGGGAGTTCGTAGTATTCCCGAGATGGATCTTCCATTGCCAGACCATACCGGATCGGAGCCCTGACCGACCCATTCAGGAGCAGCATTCTCGACATCTGTTTGCATGCGCTGAATACCGTAGATACCGTCGATTTGCACCGAAAATGCGATCTGCTTCCCTTCGGGATCGTATGCGGGGTCCAACTCATCGATATGCGAGGTGCTGGTGAGATTAGTGAAGCGATCGGTCGGCTTGTCCAGATCGGCAAGGAAGATATCTGGCGAGCCTTCACGATCAGACACAAACGCAATCCGGCGGCCGCCTGGATCCCAGGCTGGAGCGGTGTCCGAACCTGGATCATTTGTTAGTTGAATAGGAGACTGGCTCCCGTCCAGCGGAAGGATCCAGATGTTGAAGTTATCGTCGTAGTACGCCTCAAAGGCCACCCATAGGCCGTCGGGCGACCAGGTGGGCTTGCCTTCATAACCGGGAGTGTCGGTGATCTGACGCACCGAGCCCGATTCTAGATCCATGAGATAGAGGTCCCAATTGCCGGCCCTTTTTGAAGCAAACACGATCGTATCCATACCCGGGCTCACCACGGGGTTTCGATCATCCCAATCCCCGGCAGTCAATTGGAGCGCATTCGGCTCACCAATTACCTGCGCCCAAATGTGACTATAGCCATCCACCCTTGCAGCGATCACAAAGGCTTCGCGCTCCAACACATCGCTTCGTCTTGCCGCGGGTGTCGAGGCGGC
>CAYZXF010000139.1:0-7172 GCA_964482355.1 uncultured Anaerolineaceae bacterium
CTCCGGTGTCGCTTTGGTCAACAAATTCACGTTCTCCGAGAGTGCATTGATTCCGACCGAGATCAGCGCCATTGAAACCAGCAACCCGATCCAGTCGTGCGATCGTCGCAAAAAGATAATGACCCCTGTTGCAGCCCAAGTCAGTAAAAGCACTTCGGCCACCGTGAAGAAGCCCGCGTACAATTCGTGTGAAAGGCCAAGGTTCTTGAGCGCGTCGATTTCCTCGACGGTGACGGAGAAAGCAAGACAGCCGGCACCTTTGCAAATAACTAGGTTGGCAGCGTAGCCGACTGGGAAAGCCGCGATGAAGAGGCCGAAATAGACAAGGGCCAGGATCACCCAGAGAACTTTCGCGACGCGAATCCATGTCCCGCGAGTTTGTGCTTGGGCGGGTGTGTCGATCGCTGAAGAGAAGGCTCGCTTATTCACTTTTCTCACTGACGTCTCGCAGCCATAACGACGATTGTGATGGCTGCACGGTCTCGATTACCAGCCGAAGCAGTGCCTGACTGACATCTTCCAGCTCTACCTCGTCCTGGACCGTGCCGCTGAAGGCTGCTAGCGCGCGGGCCGCGTCGTACCTACGTCGATAAAAACGCCGGTCAATCACGGCCTGAATCCGACCCCGAAGAGGGTTAAATAGCGCCGCGATCGCGAGCGTGGTGGCTACGATCGCTAATTGGTCGCCCTGCCCGGTAAGGCTCCGAAGGATGCTTTGGAGCAGCGCCACGCCAAATAGATAAATGAGGATGAGCGTACCCGAGAGAGCGCCGTAAACCAGCGTTCGGTTGATGATGACGTCGATATCCCACAGCCGGTAGCGAAGGATCGCGATCACAAATGAGATGGGGAAGATTAACGAAGCAAGAACCATGATGGTGATGCCAACCAGGCGGACTACAAGGGACAGTGCAAATAGGGAAGCTCCTACCCGTTGATAAAGGATGTTCGGCACGTCGGGGTCATTCAGCGCCGGCACAATTACAAAGGTCAGGAAATAAGCAAATGGGCCAACAACTGCCAACACCAAGCCGGCGATGGCCCACTTTGTCTGCTGTCGCTGCAGCGGGGTTGACACCTCAAGATAGCGATGGAGCTGTGAGAAAAGCCCGACGCCGGTCCAGATTAGCAGCACCAGCAGCTGCACAAATATCGGCCATTGAGGCAGGCTCAGCGGAAGCTCCGGTAAGAAGATGGCAAATGCCATCAGGACCGCCCAGCTTACAACCATAGCCACCGTCCAGCGCGGCACAAAGCGGCCGTCTGGGAAGACGTATAGCAGGCTTATGCCCGACACCAGCCCCATGTAGGTCACCGCACTTACGAGAAAGGCGATTACAGGCTCAACCTCGTCCGCGGGGTACATGAGAGAGAGCGTGAGCCAAGCTCCGTTGCTCACAAGGGCGAAAGCGAGCGTCAAGGCCATCCAATCATTGGGCCCACGCAAAAACACGACCACCCCAATGAACACATGAGTGATTACGAGCAGCAGGAAAAGGGCGGTCAGATAGCTGGCATAGCCGCCCAGTGTCAAATTCAACGCGTCGATCGAGCGCGCGTCCACGCCAGACGAGAAACTTTCATGGAGATCTGAAATTCCCAGGCCGACCAGAACAACAATCAGCACGGTAAGCGATATCCAGGCTATGCGCGCGAGCGTGATTGCTCGCGTGGGTGTGGTTTTACTTTCGATCAAAAAGATGTCTCATTGCTAGCTACTGAAGAGTTCGCAGGTACAGCCAAATCGCACGAAGTTCGCCATCAGTGAGCTTTCCCACCCGTTCCCAGGGCATCAGGTTCGGATCCAGGTCCTCCCCGCGTGGAACTTCACCGGTCCGCAGGGCCATAATGAATTCCTGCTCGCTCCAGTCGGCCAGGTCACCACTTGCTCTCAGGTCCAGGCCGGCTCCGGCTCCAGGGCCGCCGCTCAGGGCAGGCCCGTGGCAGATTCTGCACGCGGTCGCTAGATATTTGCCATACGCGACCGTTGCTCCAGGCTCAGGTGAGGGTGGACGGGGCTCGAAATGATCGATCACCTCGGCCGGTATCAAATTCGGGTTGCTCAGGATCGAAAGTTGGTAGAAGGGACCGAGCCGCCGCTCGGGAAGCTCGTTGTCGACCGGATCCACGCTCTTCACATAGGCGATGATTGCTCCGAGATCTTCATCGCTGAGCGAATAGAAAGCTTCGGAAGGCATCTCGATTAGGGGATTGCCGCTTTCGTCGACTCCGTGCCGAATGGCGAGCACCCACTCTTCATCAGTGGTCTCCGATCCGATCCCGCCTGCGCCGCTCGTCAGGTTTTGGGCCGCGATCCGCCCGGTGAGAGGATCGTTGAACTGCAGCCTTCCGCCCAAGTCGTCTCCGTGGCACTCTTTACAAAAAAGAACCGTGTCAACCAAGTGCATCCCGCGCTCTACGGATGCTTGATCCGTTGGAACTTCAATGATCTCGACGGGAACTTCGTAGACCCGGTTGAGGCGCTCATCGACCTGCTGCCCCATGACGAATCCACCCAAGACAATCAGAGCTACTGCAGCAACGAGCATTATCACCAAATATCTGAAGATTCGAGGCAATCTGATCCTCCGTTTTACGCTTGAGGGCCTGGCTCAACCTGCGCTGGTTGTTTGATGCTTCCCGCTCCCCCACGGGGCTCCAGCAGCAGCTGGGTCGCAATCCGAGCGTGTTTGTACGCCACCCAGGTCAGCAGAAGTGCGGTCACGGGGTGGAATGCCGCCACAATTGGAAGATTGTCTTTCAACCCGGGCAGCGCGGTGTGGACGACATGGAGCAATATCATCGCAACCAGCCATTTGGTTAACCGGCGCGGAATCCATCCGATGAGCCCGACGATAACAAGAATTAAGAGCGGTAATTCGGAACCCCAACCGAAATCCACATGTACATTCCAGTACGTACGACTGACAAACAACGACATCCCCGCAAGGAAGAATGGGACGATAATGCTTACCAGCTCGAGCCAGGCAAATCCAACGTAAATGGTTCGTGCTATCTTCCGCATGACCACCTCCAAAACATCGATACTAAAACGGTTTGAACATCATGAGCCATAGGATCACCAACGTGCCGCCAAAGCCCAGCACTGCCATCGGCAATGGCCTGAGCGTCGCTTGAGCGGCCAGGATCTCCTCCTCGCCTGCGGCTTCAATGGGGGGATGATCCTTGCTGCCTTCAAAATACCGCATACCCAGCGCCTTGCGCAGTTTGTGATAGTGCGCCCGGCTGGACCATCCCATGTAGGTGCTCATGCCGAGCAGGATGGCCAGAGAAGTCCAGATCCATCCCTGACTCCACCAGCGCCCCATGAAGCCCGCGACAATTCCGCTGACAAGCAGCAGCAAGAATGAAAGCGCAAATGCCGGCCAACTGTAGCCTGAGAGATCCAGCAGGGTGCGCATCCGATCCGCGTCGCGCTCCTTATGGATCTGAAAGGTCATCAAGGTAGTGCCGCCATGGGCGAGCATGAAAAGCATGACACCCAAAACATGAAGGAATACCACCCAGGTATACATCATTACCCTCCATTTAGAATGGTTTGAACATCATCAGCCAAAGGAAAAGAACAAGCGAAACAATCCCGGTAACAGTCAACATCACGGGCCGGCCTTTGGCCTGTTCGGCTGCCAGATCCTCGTCTGTCGGGGGCCTGGGATCGTCCTTCTTGTCCTTAGGAGCCTTGTACTTTTCTGGACTGACCGCATAGGAGACGCGGTCGAAGTAGTTTCTGCCGCTGCCTCCCATAACAATCCCGATCACCAGGAAAATTGCGATCGAGGCCCAGATCCAGAGCTCACTCCACCATTGCCCCATAAACCCTAGAACGATCCCGGATATGAGCATGACCATGAGTGAGAGGAACCCGCCGACACCTCCCAATTCCCTCATCCTCAACAGCAGTTCAATACTCTCTCGGCCCTTCTCCCGCTTGAGCCCGAAGGTCGCGCTAGCCGTGGCACCATGGAACAGGAAGAAGCCCAAGGCGCTGGCAACGTGCAGATACAGGACGATTTGATACGCCATAAGGGAACCTCCCACGATCAAGCCTAAGGGCGAAGCGTCCAAGAAACGTTACGGCGGATTTTATTTAACGATCTCGTAGCGCGCCCGTTGTACAATCGCCGCATGGACCTCAAACTCTGGATCCTGGGGCCACCCCGGATCGAGGTGGGCCGCGAGCCGCTTCGCGTGGACACCCGCAAGGCGACTGCTCTGTTGATCTACCTGGCCGAGCGCGGTGAATCGCAACGGCGCGAAAGCCTGGCGGCCATGCTTTGGCCGGAGAGCGACTCATCTCATTCAAAGGCAGCTCTGCGAAGGACACTTTCTGCCTTACGAAAAGCGGTCGGTGGAGAGTGGGTCTCCGCCGATCGTGATGCGGTTACGCTAAGCGCCCCCTGGCTAGACACAGTAGAATTCCGCGCGCTTCTTGACAGTACTCAGGAGCACGGTCATGTGCCAGGTGGAATCTGCGCACAGTGTATCGAGCCTCTCTCGGCGGCCGTCCAGCTGTATAGAGACGGCTTTCTATCAGGCTTCACCCTCCCCGATAGCCCCGAATTCGACGAATGGCAATATTTCACAGCACAGTCACTCTTTCGACAATACGAGGACGCGCTTCACCGTCTGGTTCGGGTTCATGAGCGTGGGCAGAATTATCAATTGGCCATTGATTACGCTCATCGACGATCGGCGCTCGATCAGCTCAACGAGTCGGCCCATCGCGATCTAATGTCTCTCCACGCTCGCCGCGGTCAGCGCGGGATGGCAATTGAGCAATATCGGGTCTGTGTACGGGTGCTACAGGAGGAACTTGGGACCCCTCCGCTCGAAGAGACGGTCGATCTATACGAACAGATCAAGGCCGGGAAGTTTGCAGCGGTCGCGTCCCGAGCAGTGCCTGCGTCTGTCGTGCCCGAGCCGTTGAGCGAGCTTGCCAGGTTACCTTTTGTTGGGAGACAGGATGCGCTGGCTCAGATCCAGACAAACTATTCCCAGACCAAGCAGAGCCCGAGGCTGGTGCTAATCGGAGGCGAAGCGGGGGTGGGGAAGACGCGATTGGCAGAGGAGTTTATCCAGGCCCTTTCTGCGAATGTCTTACAAGCCCGATGTTACCCAGGCGAAACATCCGTGGCATATCGCCCCTGGATCGACGCTCTGCGTATCTCGCTGGTTGGAGAAGACGCCAGGTCTAAGCTCGAATCTCTTCGCGCGATTTGGCTCACCGCAGCCGCCCGGCTGCTCCCCGAAATCCCCGAACTTTTTCCTCAAGTGGATCGCCCGTCCCCCAATCTGCCCGCCAGAGGGCAGGATCGATATATGAATGGGCTGATTCAGGTTCTAGGAGCACTGGCCAGTGGCGACGCGCCCGGCGTGCTGTTCTTCGACGACTTGCAGTGGGCCGACGAAGCTTCACTTGATCTTATTGCATACCTGATGCGGCGAGGTCCGACACCGCCGGTTTTCGTGCTGGTTACCTGGCGCGCGGAGAGCGCCGCAGATGATCAACGCCTGCGAGCCTGGACCGCAAGCCTGCCTCCCAGCTCGGCGACAGTGGTATCCCTATCTCTACTTACGGAGAAGGATGTGGCAGAGCTGGTGGAGTCTATTGGGAGCTCGGCGCCTGCTGAGAAGTTATATAAAGAAACGGACGGCTTGCCGCTCTTTCTGACAGAATATCTTACGGCCTTAGAGGCAGGGACAATCGAGGGCCAGCAGGGGCAATGGAGCCTGCCCACGCCGGTTCAGGAGATTTTGCAGACCAGGCTCAATTCAATCCCCGGTGCCAGCCAACAGTTGCTTGGTGCAGCAGCGGTCATTGGACGTTCCTTCGAATTTGAGGTCCTTCGTTCGGTAAGCGGACGCAGCCCAGAGGAGACAGTATCTGGTTTGGAGGCTCTGATAGGGGCCGGCTTCGTTCGTGAATATGCCGAGCAGCAACCCCCGCTGGGCCCAGCTTACGATTTCAAGCATGACAAATTTCGCGAACTGGTCCTGGCCGAAACAACCCAGGCCAGACAGCGGCTGCTGCATGGTCGTGCGGCGGAAGCGCTGCTTCGCATGCGCGGGGGGGAAGCAAGCGGAGCGATAGCGAGCCGAATTGCGCGACATTATCAATTGGCCGGCGATGAAGGCGGCGCAGCCGAGCATTACTACAAGGCGGGGAACCATGCTCGCAGCCTCTACGCCAACGACGAGGCGGTCTCTCACTATCAGAACGCTCTTGCACAGGGCTACAGCGAGCCCGGAAAGCTTCATGAAGCTATTGCTGACATGCAAACGCTCATGGGCCAATACGATACCGCAGCCCAGGAATACGAGGCAGCCGTGGCCTTTCAGTCTGACGGTCGCGCCGCGCGCATTGAGCATAAGCTTGGCGGCCTCTATGAACGCTGGGGCAAACGAGACAGCGCCCTCAGCTACTACGAATCAGCTGCTGAAGCGACAGAAGACAATGGGAGTCGAGCGCACGTCTATGCAGATTGGAGCCTGACCGAGCATCGTCAAGGTCGCGATAGAAGATCGCGCGAGCTTATTGAGCTGGCATTGAAGGATGCCAGTAGTGCCGACGACCCGCGAGCCCTGGCTCAATGCCACAATATCCTGGGAATTCTTGCCCGAGCCGAAGGAGATGGCGAGGCATCGCAGAACTACCTTGCCCAGAGCCTCGAGTTTGCCAAGCTCTTAGATGATCCTGGAGCCCGTGCCGCCGCTCTGAACAACCTGGCGCTTGCAATGGCTAACCAATCAAAGATGGAAGAAGCAGTCCGGCTCGAGCAGGAGGCGCTCGAAATCAGTGAGGCGCTTGGCGACCGACACCGATCAGCGGCAATCCACAGCAACCTGGCCGATATGTTGCATCAAGCAGGAGATGAAGAGACCGCCAAAGAGCATCTCAAGCACTCTGCGGCGCTCTTTGCAGAGGTTGGTGTGGCGTCGGGGAGCTATGAACCAGAGGTTTGGAAGCTGGTCGATTGGTAAGGAGGATGTCGCCCAGCACGGGCCATTTGACTTATATGGTGCTGCTCAAACGCGCATGCTCGACAGAGGATCCTAAGTGCTCGGCTTCCACTCGATGAGGGCACCCGCCACCCAGGTAGGCGGCTCGGCACCGTAAAGCTCCGTGGCGTCTGTCACGGCAATATCCAGAA
>CAYZXF010000140.1:0-1821 GCA_964482355.1 uncultured Anaerolineaceae bacterium
CCAAGCTCACTTGGCTAGCCACTGAGATGATGCCTTCCAAATCATCCGGCGGTGACTCGTAGAGTGTCTTGCCCGACACGAGCTCCATCACGATGTAGGGCTGAGCTCCGTCGATTTGACCTGCGTCGTACACGCTTACGATGTTCGGATGGTTCAGCTTGGCGATAGCCTGCGCCTCTTGAAGCAATCGAGCCTGCCCCTGGGTATCCAAATCGACGCTCGAAACCATCTTGATTGCTACGTCGCGATCGAGCGTCGCGTCATGGGCGCGGTACACTGTTCCCATGCCGCCGCTGCCGAGCTGTTCGTCCAGTCGGTACCGGTCGTTAAGTACGGACTTTTCCGAAATGGTGGTCAGGAAGCACTCTCCGGAGCCAGCTCAGAAAGAGCTTCTCGGGTTCGCTTTACCCAATACTCAGCCTGCGCGGTCTCAAAGATTTCCATTGCTCGCTCAAGCTTGCTCGCCGCTGAATCCTGAGCGCCTCGACTGTTTTCTAACGATGCCCAGTCCAATAAGATGCGCCCCGCGATCAAATGAGTGTTCCATTCTTCGCAGAGGTTCAATGCTTCGGCGAATGCTTCGGATGCTGACTCAAGCTCTTCCCGATGAGCGTAGATGCGACCGAGCACCCTTAGTGCCCGAGCAGCAGGGATTGGATATCTAGCTCTCTCTGTAATTAGAAGGGCCTCCTGAACAAATTCCTCCCCTTTATCGTCGTGCTCAGCCTCCAGCAATGCCTCCGCTAGACCCGGACCAGTTAGCATCGGTACGAGCTGATTGTCCGATCCACTCGCAGCCTCCACAACCACGCGGCGGGCTGCAAGCGCCTGCTGCCACTCGCCGCTCAGCTCATGCAGATAAGCCAGCGAGTCTTGAGCGGTGGCAATCATGTAAGTCTGCTCCAGCTCCAGAGCGCGTTCGGCAGCGACCGCGGCCAGTTCCCAGGCCTGATCAAAGTCGCCTAAATCGGCGTACGCGTTCGCCAATTCCGCACCCGCCAGCACCGCGAGGCGTCGCTCTCCTGATGCCTCAGCTTGTTCTAGCGATAGTTTGCCTTCTTCGATGGCACGCTCCAATTGACCTAATCCGCGCCACGCCCACAGTTTGACCAGCTTGGCCCACCGTACCCGGTCGGTCAAACCGTTCTTTCGGCCGAGTTCCTCGTCCCGATCCGAGTACTTGAGCGCCTCATCCCACATCCCCATGAAGCCGTGGTTTTCGGCAAGATACTCATACCCTACGGCTTCCGCTAGAGCGTAGTTGGCCTTACTTCCCATCTCAATTTCGACTCGTGCCCATTCGTTGCTGCGTTCCACTTCTGCCAGGTGCTGATAGGTACCTGCCAGGAATACATAGACATAGTTAAGCGTCTCGACATCATCTAATGGTTCCGCGATCTTACGAGCTTTTTCCAGCTGCTCCAGGGCTTTCCGATGCTGGCCACGGTTGTGATAGAAGCGACCGATGGAACCGATTGCCTGTGCAACCTCGTTACCGTGAGTGTCGGGGTCCAGTGTCTCCACCGCCTCTTCGAGCAGAATCAGTCCTTCCTCATAGCCTGTGAAAGTCTTTAGCCTCCCAATCTTCCCTTTGATGATGGCCTGCTCTGTACGGTCTTCCGTGAGTGCCAAGGCTTGCTCATACGATTCCAATGCACGAATGAAATCCCCGGCGCCCTCAATGTCGCCAAGCGCCAAATGAACAGACGCAAGGTTGTCCTGGCGCCCCTCGACCTCAGCAATCTCCAAGGCACGGGAAAGGTGGCGGAGGGCTTCATTACGGGCTGATCGCCTTATTGCGCGTTCCCCGGCCTTCATCGA
>CAYZXF010000141.1:0-11967 GCA_964482355.1 uncultured Anaerolineaceae bacterium
AGTCTTGGTTGTATTACGGTTAGGCCCGGTGAATCCTGCCCAGGCGGCCGCAACGACGACCACGGACAGCGTAAGACCAAGGAGGAAGCCCTGAAGAAGGCCTCTGCGAACGATTATTTTCAAAGTTATTCGGGTAGTGCCGGAGTACTATATAAAGCTATAGAACACAGGGGCACGCAACATGACCCCGGTACTACTAACATAATAACAGCTCAATAGTTACGGGGGACGATGGAGTGGAAACCAGGTCCGCAATAGCAATTTTGCTAATTGGAGGCGCAATCGCTGGCTGCTCACCTTACCAGCCTATTGCTCCTCAACAGGAACTGGCAAAGCAATCGGCTGTGGTTCCAGCTGTCGTCGAGCCGGGGACCCTGGCGGAACCGCCGATCGTCGACTCGCCCACCGATGTGGCGGCAACACCGGTTCTAATGCCAGCCATTCCCCCGAGCGAGCCATCCCCAGTGCCAGAATCAAAAACCCAGCAATTAGGAAACGGTGAGCTTCATCTTCAGGCCGAAATCCCTATCGTCCGCAGCGACTTCGGTGTGAGATTCGCCTTCGCACCCAATGACGATGTCCTGCTTCATTCGGGCGCCGGCATGCAGATTCAACGCGTGGATTGGGAAGACAGTCAGAGCTTCGATGTATTCACTGGATTTGAGAATTTCCCGCCGATAACGATCTCCCTGTCGCCAGATGGTTCTTCCATCGTTGCTGACGATGGGCCCTTGATCCGTGTATGGGATTCGCAGAGCGGCGCACCGGTTGAGCAGCTGCAGCTATCCCCCATATCCACCATCATCGACGCCGGTTTCCAGGGCGAAGATGTCTACTTTGCGGTGGATTTCCACGGAAATGTAGCGTTGTGGGATTCGAATGGTTGGGGCGAGATCAGCCGATTCAGCTCTCCAGGACGCATTGACTCGGGGCTCTTATTCCCGAGCGGGGATGCAGTTGCCTTACAGGATCGGGACCGAAGCGAGATATTGATCCTCGACCTGGATGGTCAGACCATCGGATCCATCCCACTGCGCGATCAGTTTGCCGATATGTTGTTTGGATCTCCGGCTGCAGATCGCATTATGCTGCATGTGAACCGGGGACTACCCTCGGAGGGCATCAAGATTCTGTCGGTAGAAACCGGAGAGCCCGAGCTCGAACTTCCGCTGCTGAACTACCGCTACTTCGCTATATCGAATGGCTGGGATCTGCTGGCGGCGATGGACGTTTTCAATCGTCTCAGGATTTACAGCCTCCCGGACGGCGATCTGCTCCTTGATCAGGAGCTTGAGGGGGTTGTTCGCACACTCGGGCTGACAATGTCGCCAAGCGGGAGTCACCTGGCAGCGTATGTGTTGAAGGGACCTGGAGAAGGTGGCGCCATTCAGATCTGGGGTCCCGCAGACCCTCAGGCAGGCTCGCCATGAGCACAATTTCTAGTGGGCATTTGATTCAAGCCCTGAGACCCGAGATCGATTTCCGGCGGGCTATCGCCTCGATCCCCGCGCCTATCGTCCGAAGATAGACGTCTGCGGATGGTAGGCGGCCCAACCATACCATTCGGTCACAAACGAGGTCACAAACTCAAGCTGCGAGCCTGCACGTGGGCCGCTGGTGGCCTTTCCTGAGATGTCCCATATAGTTCCGCCCGAGTCGATAATTTGTCCCCCCTCGACGGCTAATTCAAGCAGCTCTCCGTCAACTAAAGGTAAAAAGGCCAGCCCGAAGTTGATGTCCGGCTCGAGAAACACAGCAATTGGTATTCCCCCAAGCTCATCTCCAAGTACCTGCAATCCACTCCCGAATTCGGACAGTACATAAGCGCGAAAATCCGCTCCAAGATTGACCCCTAGAACCAGCTCATTTTCAGGCAATCGATCGTCCCAATTGAGGATCGTAGCTTGAAACTGAGGGCCAAGACCCGCTCTGCCGGGTTCAATGCTCCGGTAGCGAAGCTCGTATTCCGGATACCAGTCCAAAACTGTGGTGTCCGGATATGCTTCCTGCCACTCTGACCAGGTGGTGTGAATAATCGGCCGCAATTCAAGCGACAGCCCTGCTCCCGCCAGCGGGCCATTCAGGATCGATCCGTCATAATGAGTCCACACGGAACCGGTCTGCCTGTCAGCCATCACAAACAACCCGTTGTAAAGGCCCGCTACATCGAAGGTGTAGCGGGTTCCTTCGATCTCGGGATTGAACCCAACCCCGCTTGAACAGACCACTCAATAGGTGACCAGGTACGGCTCCCCGCCAATCTGGTCGTTGGCAATATGATGGTACGCCATCTGAGAAATGGGATAAGCACGAGCCTCATCCCCCACGATTACGCCCAAAATTAGCTCGTCCGGAGCCAGCCAGGTGGCCTGCTCGCCCGGAATCACCGCAGGATTGTCCAGGACTACAAAACCCGAACCCGGCCCGATACTCAGCCCATCTGGGTCAAATTCCGTCTGTACCGAGGAGCCAGATGATTCGGCCGAGTCCGGCGAAGGCGATTCCGCGGATAATTCGGGCGATGCAGGCTGAGCGGATGACGGCGATTCTTCAGCCGAATAATCGGCCTCGATTGCTGAACTGTCCTCGATGCCTGGCGGGATCTTCGTAGATGGATCGGCACATCCACCGGCCGCAAGGGCTAGCATTAAGCAAAGAGACAGCTTCATTCGGATGTTCATCTAGAATACCTTGCTCTAATTGTGCCGGACATGTGTTAACCGCATGTAAACAATCGGTAAGCGCAATTTTGTGGTGGTAGACTCGCCGACCCATGCATTCAGAAGCCATCGCACACCCCAATATCGCACTGATCAAGTATTGGGGAAATCGCGAGCAAGCGCTCCGCATTCCGGCAAATGGGTCGATTTCACTCACACTTGGTGGCCTGGACAACCGAATGTCCGTGCGGTTTGACGGAAGCCTTGAATCAGACACGCTGGTCATCAACGAAGCGCCAGCAGCGCCTGCGATGATCGAGCGCGCAAGCAAGCATCTGGACCTGTTACGCACCATGGCGCAAGTCACCGATCGCGCCGAGCTGGTGAGCGAAACAAACTTTCCACTGGGAGCCGGCATTGCCTCTTCAGCGGCTGCTTTTGCAGCAATAACCATTGCGGCCGCCTCTGCACTTCAGCTGGAATTGAATCCGGAAGAGCTATCGCGGATCGCCCGACGAGGCTCAGGGTCTGCCGCGCGATCAATTCAAGGCGGATTTGTCGAGCTTTTGGCAGGAGATTCGGATAAAACCAGCTTTGCTCAGCAAATCGCACCCGAAGATCATTGGCCGATCGTCAATCTCGTCGTGATTGTGGACGACCAGGTGAAACACACTGGTTCCTCCACCGGTCACTCACTGGCCGCCTCAAGTCCACTTCAGGAATCTCGGGTCGCAGATGCTCCGCGACGGTTGCAGGCGTGCCGTAACGCGATTTTAGAACGGGATTTTCCGTCATTGACCCAGATCGTTGAGCGAGACAGCGACATGATGCATGCCATCATGATGACCTCAGAGCCACCGCTCCACTTTTGGACTGGAGCGACGCTGCAAGTCATGGCAGCGGTGCGAGACCTCAGAGAAGAGGGCATATCCGTTTGCTATACGATCGACGCCGGCCCAAATGTGCACTGCCTGTGCCTTCCGGAAAGCGAGCGCGATGTTCTACAGGCCCTTACCGGCTATGAAAACGCTTCGTGGACCGTGCTACGGGCGCAGGCAGGCCCTGCCGCACGGGTGGTATGAAAGTCCGCTTCCTGCCTGGAATGGTCAAATGATATAATCGGGCGAATTTTCAAAAAGAGACTGGAAAATCCTCTAAGATGACCGATTTCATCCTCTTCGCCCTTGTATTGGGCTTCCTTATCGTTGGCCACGAATTTGGCCACTTTATCGCTGCGCGTCTCACGAAAGTCACCGTGAACGAGTTTGGACTCGGATTTCCTCCCCGCCTTGTGACGCTATTTACAGCTGGCGGGACCCGTTTCACTTTAAACTTGATCCCGCTCGGTGGATTTGTCCGCCCGGCCGGAGAGGATGATCCAACCGTTGAGGGTGGACTGGCTGGTGCGAACAAACGGACACGGGCTGCAGTCTTGATCGCTGGTCCGCTTGCAAACATCTTTATAGCAGTCCTGGCTTTTTCGGCAGCCTATAAATTCGCCGCTCCTGATCCCGAGAGAGTGTTAATTACTAGCGTAGAGCCCGGCTCTCCCGCCGCGCTTGCCGGCGCAATGACAGATGACATCATTGTCGCAGTTGATGAAGTTGAAATTAGCGACTTTGAGATCCTGCAGGTCGCCATCAACGACAGACTCGGTGTAGCCACAACCCTGTACGTGCAACGAGGCGAAAACATTCTGAGTCTTCCTATGACGCCTCGGCTTGAGCCACCAGAAGGTCAGGGACCAGTCGGCGTCACGCTCGGAAACCCAACACGCGCGGTAGGCTGGATCGAAGCCTTCGGGCTGGGTCTAAATTCCGCACGATTCCAGTTTACCGAGATGGTTCGCCTTCCTAGTCGGCTAATCAGCGGAGAGCTTCAACCGGAAGAGGCGCGAATTAGCGGCCTCAAAGGTATGTACGACATGATGGTCTGGGCGGGCCAGATCGATCGCTCCTCTCAACGGCCGTTCTTGACCCTGAATCTAATCGGCGTTATAAGCGCCGGTTTGGCATTGGCGAACCTGCTGCCAATTCCAGCCCTGGACGGCGGCCGACTGATGTTCGTGGCATTCGAAGCTATATTTGGCAGGCGGGTGCCTCCACAGCACGAAGGGCTCGCGCACACGCTCGGATTTATGGTTTTACTTGCGCTCATCATCTACGTAAATTTGCAAGACTTTATCAACCCCATCGTCCTCCCCAGATAGTCGCTCAAAGTGGAAGACTCTTTCGTTGATCTGCTTCATTCGGTGATCAACGATACCGAGCCAGTGGATAGAGTTCGTCTGGCAGAATTGTCTGATCTGGACACAGAACGATTGGAGAGATTTTCTGCTGCCTGGGAACATCTCCCGTACGATCGCAAACAAGCGCTTCTGAAAGAGCTTGGCCTTATTGCAGATTCACAAATCGAGCTCACCTTCGAGCCCATCAACCGCCTTGCCCTGAACGATGCCGAACCTACTGTCCGCCAGCAGGCCATTGAAAATCTTTGGGAAGGCGAGGCCCCAGGGCTAGCCCGCATATTCCTTCAGATCTTGCGTGACGATCCATTCCCTTCGGTGAGAGGTGCCGCCGGGAAAGCGCTGGGAGCCTTCGTGTTCATCGCAGAAACTCGAGAGCTCGATAGAAGCATTCAGCATGAGATGGAAGAGGCGCTTCTGGATGCCGCTAGCAACGATTCAAGCCGGGAGGTTCGCGATCTCTGTCTTCGATCCCTCGGCTTCTCATCGCGACCTGAGGTGCCAAATCTCATTGAAGAAGCATTCGCTGCGGTGGGCGTGTCCCGAATTGCAGCTGCCTTGTGCGCAATGGCGCGATCAGCGAACGAGGTCTGGGGAGAAAACGTGCTGGCTCACCTACATGATGGTTCACCGATCATTCGATTGGAGGCGATCCGGGCCGCAGGCGATATCGGATTGAGCGAGGGGGTTCAGGAGTTGATTGAATTGCTCGAGGACGTAGATGATTCCGTGCGTCGAGCATCGATATGGTCCTTGAGCCAGATCGGCGGAGCGAAAGCCTCCGAGGTACTGAACTCGCTGGCTGAGACAGACCTCGACGAGGACGATCAAGAAATACTCCAAGACGCAATCGACAACCTCGTTTTTGCGGATGGTTCACACGATCTATATAGCTTCGACCAGGATGATGCTCAGGATCCATTAGCTTGATCGAGTTGCTCGATCTCTTTACCAGCAACATCCTTCCAATCTTGCTGGTTGCGAGCCTCGGTTTCCTGATTCAAAAACTGCTCAGGCTCGACCCTCGCCCCCTCTCCCAGGTCACGTTCTATATTCTTTCGCCGGCGCTGGTATTCACGCTGCTAGTCTCGGCGGACATTCAGGGAAGCCAAGTGCTGTCCATGGTGGGATTCACGGCAGCGGTTGTGCTAATTACGCTCGGAATAAGCTACGGAATGAGCAGGGTGCTTGGGCTAAGTGGCAAACCTGCCGCCGCATTTCTGCTTACGGCGGCGTTCATGAATGCCGGCAACTACGGTCTTTCACTCAATCAGTTTGCATTCGGAGATCTGGGTTTAGCGCTGGCCAGTATCTATTTTGTCGTCAGCGTCATGATGACCAACTCGCTGGGTGTATATATTGCCGCAAGCGGCGGCGGGAGCGCGCTTCAAGCCCTCAAGGGTCTGGCGAAGGTCCCTGCGGTTTACGCCATACCTCTAGCGATTGTATTCCGTACCCTCGATGTAGCACTTCCAACGGCGATCGGCAAGCCGATCGAACTGCTATCCGTTGCCACGATTCCAATCTTGCTCTTGTTGCTTGGGATGCAGATCGCCCGGGCGGGCATACCGCGGCATAGAAAGATGCTTAGCGTGAGCGTTGCAATCAAATTGCTCGTGGCGCCTGCGATCGCGCTTCTGATCTCGCCTTTATTCGGACTTGAAGGCTTGGCGCGCGACGTCGGCGTACTGCAATCAGCAATGCCAACCGCCGTGCTGACAACCATTATTGCCATCGAATACGATGCGGAGGCGTCATTTGTCACGGGCGCGGTATTGGTCACGACTTTACTCAGCCCATTCACGTTGACGCCCCTCATGGGATTCCTGCTAGGATAGTTTCGAACATCTAATCCCAGGCTGGAACAGAGTACGCGTGGGCGGATGGGTGCTGTGCGCGAATAAAAGTCGAAGGAGAGTTGCGCTAAAAAGTGCGGGAGCCGATTACACCAGCGATCCGCTCAGAATCCACTGACGAAGAATTCCATATCAAATTTGTGTGGCCTTCTTGGGCTGAAATCGCAAAGGCAAACGCGGCGCCAATTCCAGGTCGATCCCGGAGTTGTCGATAATACTCGAGATACTGGTTTGCCTTTGCCGCTGACGATAAGGACTCGGCAGGGTTTCCAAATTCAGTAACAAACAGCAGTTTATCCGGATATCGCAGCCGGTATTCCTCATGCGACTGCCCGGCAAATAGCTGCTGCATATCGTTAGCCGTCGTCCAATAGCTATTTAGCCCCAACCAATCCGCTCCAAGAATTGCCTCGTCAGCCCCTTCCAAAAAGCGATATTGATCCTCCCGTTTTCCGGGCACCAAGCCGCCGGGCGAAAGACCGGGAAAACCAAGCCTTGAGTCCGGGAATCGTTCATGCAGACGGTCAGTCACTTCTTGAAACCAGATCCCGAAGCCGGCGCCATCCGACCAGGATCTCCCCCATCCCGTGCTCTCTACATTGGGGTTCGGAGCCACCTCAAAGTATCGGACATCGTGATGGTAGAGCGCCTCCAGCCCCTCACGAACAATCGACACGAATCGCTTGGGAGAAATCTGGTCATCGCTAAAGTCAGCCATCAGTCGCGCCATCAAGAAGATGGCCGGCTGAAGCTCACGCACTCTCGAAATCATCTCGCCGGATTCATTGAGGTCGATCACCAATGCCTCCAGGCGCGCGTCATCCAGCACCTGAAGGTCATCCTCGTTCAGCCCCTCACCGACTCGTCCGTGCGCACCAATCAGGCATTTTCCCGGCCCCCACAAGCCTACAGTTTTTGGCCAGGCGGTATCTGGCCAGATCAGGAATTCTGTGGGGTCAATGATGTCCTTCGGGTATTTTGTCTGGCCTGAATCGGTTGCATGGTCTTGCTTGAGGCTCAAGTGCAGATGTGAACCAACAGACGCACCTGTGGAATCTGCAACCCCGATCACCTGGCCGGTTTCAACGTGCTGCCCGATCTCCACCCCGGCGCGAGCCAGATGCCCATAGATCGTGCGGAATCCGCCTTGATGTCGAATGCGAACGTGGATCCCGTAAGCATGGCCTTTCGGGTTATCTTCGACTCGATACACATCCCCCTCTGCACAAGCAAAGATATCGGTATTGGGAAGCGCACGAATATCCACTCCTTCGTGACCCGGCATTCCGAATCGACTGTAGATGCGCGCGTTGGCGCCGAAACGTTGGGTGATCACCGGGTACTCGGTCGGCCACAGCATGTAGAACGGTCGGTCCTTCTGGCCAAAACGGTCCTCTTCGGAAACTCTACGATCGAGTTCAGATTCCAGCGAGGCCGGATCGGCTACTTCGATGGGGTCCAACATCACCTCGGGATGATTGCTGGCGAACCAGGCCTGGATATCGGTCGCTTCCGCAAAGGCCCCCATTGGGGTGGGAAACGATATCACCTGCCTTGGCGCCATGTATCGGGCGGCAGCCGAAGGATCAGGCGTGAGGTGCGCGCCGAAGGTCAGCACATATTTGCGGCATGCCCGCACCCAATCCCAATAATCTCGCTGAGGAAGAAGCAGGATTTGAAACACGGCGTGATTATACAGATCACGCCGAAAATCAAAAGACCCGCCTTATCAGACGGGCCCAAAGTGCTGCTTGAGCAAATCTATTTTGCTTGCGGGATTTGGGATTCTGGCTCCTGCAGCTGCAGGTCCTGGAAGAGCGCCTTGCCATCCGTGTAACATGCAGTGGCAGTGTACATTCCAGAGTTCAGCGCAATCATGAAGCGGAGCTGTCCGCCATCATAGACCCACGCAAAATCCTGGATCGCATCTGACTCTGGGTTGAAGAGTCCTTGTTCTTCGAGATCTTCCAGGAATAGAATCGCGTTGAGTCTGGGATCCGTGACTCGGAAAGTCTCTGCGCAGTCTGGACCCGTGTTGTTTTGAATGATCCCCTTGGCCATCCAGCCTGCCCCGCCAATGAACACGACCAATACAATATTCCAAAACGCCAGCGTGACAGTTTCGCTAGCGGAGTGACTCGCTGACCAATTCTGGAACTTCTCTCTCATCTCAGTGCTCTTTGGCGATCACGTTTTCATCCTATCATTCAATCCTTTTACCTAAGCTTACAGGGCGCTTACAGAGCCTTCTGGGTCGAAACCCAGGCCTTTGGATTTAAGTGATACAAATCGCCCCGTGCCGATCACAATGTGATCAAGCACTTCGATATCTAACAAGCGTCCAGCGTCGATAATGGCGCGGGTCACTGCGACGTCCTCTGGACTCGGCGAGGGATCTCCGCTGGGATGGTTGTGTGCCACGATGACCGCGGCCGCGTTTTCACGCACCGCATCCCTGAAAATCTCCCCGACCCGAATCAGCGAAGTGTTCAGCGATCCTTGATAAACCTCCGTGATGCGTATGAGCTGGTTGCGGGTATCGAGCAGAAGAACACGCAGATGCTCTTGCTTCAAGGCGCCCATTTCGTACATCACGAGCTCAGCTGCTTGTTCCGGCGATTGAATGGCCGGCCGGTCGCTAGGAACCGACACCGCCAGGCGCCGGCCTAGTTCGATTGCCGCACCCAGCTGGGCAGCTTTTGCCGGGCCGATGCCGCGTGTCTTTACCAGATCCTGGTAATCCGCCCTATGAATCCCCGCCAAGCCTCCGTATTCTCCTAACAATTCCTGGGCTAGCTGGATAGCGCTTTGGCCCTGAACCCCGGTTCCAAGCAGAATTGCCAAGAGCTCTGGATTAGAGAGCGCCTGTGAACCTTGCTGCTCCAGGCGTTCTCTCGGCCGATCATCGGATCGCATATCTTTGATTCGGTGTACCGTGTACATTGCCCCTCCTCCAATCTGAAATGAGCGGTGTCCCCCTCGGTCGAGCCTACGCCGAAATGCTCAACGCACTGTATAATCGCCCGTCTCGGAACCTGTCATCATGAGTAGCCTGACGACTTTTTTTCAGTACTTCACGGCATTGCTGGGGGCATTCCTTGCTGCTCTATGGCTGGCACTCATTTTTTGGACCTATCGCGACATTCGCTCGCGCACACAGGACAGACTGGTTCAAATCCTGGCTGCCCTGCTAGCGGCCGTTATGGGGCCGTTTGGAGTTTTGATCTACCTGATCCTTCGCCCCCGCCTAACAATCGACCAAGAATATCAACACACCCTCGAAGAGGAAGCGCTGCTTACTGAAATTGAGGATGAATCCGTTTGCCCGGGTTGCGGCGGGCGTACGCACGCCGACTGGCAGCTATGCCCGACCTGCCATACGCATCTGCGCAAGGATTGCGATCACTGCGGCCGCTTGATGGAACTTTCGTGGCAGGTCTGTCCATACTGCGGCACTCCTGTAGAGGGAGTTACCGCAGAGACCCTAGGTACGGAAATTTAGTTCATTCTGACTTGAGAGCGGCCCAGCCTCCGTACTCCGACGCCTCCCCCAAATCGCGTTCGATCCTCAGCAATTGATTGTACTTAGCCACTCGATCTGACCGTGCTGGCGCACCAGTCTTGATCTGGCTCATCTTCAAACCCACTGCCAGGTCTGCGATTGTGAAATCCTCGGTCTCGCCGGACCGATGTGACGCAACGCAGTTCCAGCCCGCCTCCTGGCACAATTGGACCGCTTCAATGGTTTCGCTCAAGCTCCCGATCTGATTTAGCTTGACCAACAGCGCGTTGCAAGCCCGTTCATCGATCGCCCGCTTCACGCGTTCAGGATTCGTGACCAACAGATCGTCCCCCACGATTTGGATCCTGTCACCGAGCTCCATGGTCATCGCCTGCCAGTTTGACCAATCGTCCTGAGCCAAACCATCCTCGATGGATACGATTGGATAACGGTCTACCCAATCCTTCCAAAATGCCACCATCTGCTCCCCATCAAGCGTTCGCCCTTCCGTTCTGAGGTGGTACTTCCCATCTTCGTAAAACTCGGAGGCCGCGGGATCTATGGCCAGGCCAATTTGCTCACCCGCTTGATATCCAGCACGCTCGATGGCTTCAAGGATGACCTCAACCGCTTCAGAATTCGATTTAAGAGCTGGAGCATAGCCCCCTTCGTCTCCAACCAACACGGTGTAGCCCTTATCTTTCAGGACCTGCTTTAAGGTGTGGTAGATCTCCGCTCCCCACCGAAGCCCTTCTGCGAAGCTCTCTGCGCCCAGCGGCATCACCATGAACTCCTGCGCGTCGGTGGACTGCCAGCCGGTATGTGCGCCGCCATTCAAAATGTTCAACATCGGCACAGGCAACCGTGTGGCCGAATCGCCTCCCAGCGAACGATAGAACGGTAGATCGCTAGCTGCAGCGGCGGCTTTTGCCGCTGCCAAACTGACGCCGAGAATAGCATTGGCGCCAAGACGTGCTTTGTTGGGCGTACCATCTAGATCGATGAGCGCATTATCCAGCGCAAACGCGTCAGCAGCATCCATTCCTGTGAGGTGATCGGCGATCTCTCCGTTGACATTTGCCACCGCCTTTAGCACCCCCTTTCCGCTGTAGCGCTGCTGATCGCCATCTCGCAGCTCGAGCGCTTCATGAATTCCAGTGGATGCACCGGAAGGCACAATAGCTTGACCGTGGCTTCCATCCTGAAGCCATACCTCGACCTCAATTGTGGGATTGCCTCGCGAATCAAGGACCTGCAGCGCCCTCAGTGATTTGATTTTCGTATCCATATGGTGCGGATTATAACCACGCTCGTCCTTCGCCAAGAGAGCCACGAAAAAGGCCACATGTTAGAATCCGCCGGATGCCTATATATTTAGATTACGCGGCGACCACACCACTGAACGACAAGGTGCTTGATGAGATGCTCCCGTTTTTAAAGGAGGATTTCGGCAATCCATCCTCTGTACATGGCTGGGGCCAGCGAGCTGAGTGGGCCGTTGAGCAAGCCAGAGAACGGATCGCAAGCGGGCTCGATTGCCTGCCTGAAGAGGTGATCTTTACTAGCGGCGGCTCAGAAAGCGATAACTTTGCGCTTCGAGGTGCAGCGCTTAGCGCGCAATCGGAAAGAGGCGCCACACATCTTCTCATCTCTCCAGTGGAACACGACGCAATCAGAATCACAGCCTACGAGCTTGCCACACTC
>CAYZXF010000142.1:0-2256 GCA_964482355.1 uncultured Anaerolineaceae bacterium
CGAGACGAGCGCCCGGATGGCGGCGCACCGATCTTTGCCATGGTCATCCGCAGGATCCGCCAACTGCAGCCCGGCTGCTCGATCGAGGTGCTTATTCCTGATTTCAAGGGATCGCGCGCAGCGCTGGCAATTGTCATGGAAGCGCGGCCGGAGAGCCTGAATCACAATGTCGAGACCGTGCGCCGGCTGTTTAAGAAAGTGCAGCCGCAGGATCGATACGAGTGGGCCGAGGCCACCTTGCGCAATGCCAGATCACTCGATCCGGACGTGCTGACCAAGTCCGGGATCATGGTGGGGCTGGGTGAGACAACCGAAGAAGTTAAGGAAACCATGCGCGACCTGCGCAGCTGGGACGTTGACATTCTCACCATCGGGCAATACCTGCAGCCCACAATCAAACACCTTCCGATTGAGCGCTACTATCGACCAGAGGAATTCGTCGGACTTAAGGACTTTGGGATGGACATCGGCTTCAAGTGGGTTGAGAGCGGGCCGCTTGTGCGCTCCTCGTACCACGCCGAAAAGCAGGTGCAAGCGCTTTCGACGGTGCACCGCGAGCTGTACGGAACCAACTAATACTGAAATTGTCCGGATAAATAGGCGCCCGCGGACGCGGGCGTTTTTGTTGTTCTCACATGTGCTATCGCGCCGGAGGAACCCAGCCCGATAGCGCAGCATGACACGCTTCGCATGCCGCGTTAAGTTCAAAGTCGATCACAAAGCCCTGATTGGCAAGCGTGTCGATGGAGTGAGCTGTGTGGCATTGCCCGCAGCTGCCGCGGGCGTCCGGCTCGCGAGAGAGCCATTCCGCCGCATATTCGCGGAAGTGATAATGGGAGCTGGTGACCCCGCCTTCCGTCCGTGCATAGACACCTACCGAACTGGGGGCGTCGTGGCACTTCGTGCAGCCCACCTCCCCAACCGGGTTGGTGGTGATCGCCGGCTGTGCGTAGGTGCCTGAGACATAGGCCGCTAGATCCGAGGCTCCCTGCTGTAGTGAAACCGAGCGACCGAATAAGCCTTCCCCGCTGTGGCAATCGATGCAGCGCACTTCGGCCGGCGCGTGAACGGAGGCCAGATCGGTGGGGTTCGACAGACTCCGCGAAACGTATTCGACTTCCGGTTCGGTGTGGCAGGCCGAACAGAATGGGTCGTGCCCTTCAAGCGCCGTCGCAGCGCCTAACGCCACTGCGGGAAGCATGAGGATCAACAGGAACCCAACCAATACCCATCCGAGTCTCATCAGCTCTGATATTCTCGCTAAATTGTTGCGAAAGTGTGATGCGCGTTTTGGGGGAAAGCACAAACCACACGGAAAGGTTCCTCTGGTAGCTCACGCCAGCTCGATTGTGCCAGCTTGACAGGCTGCGATACCTGGGAGTATCCTGCTTTTAGGGTCAACAATGAAGGTGAGGGGCCATGAATGGTAATGGGCAGGTCGTAGTCGCCGGATTATTTTTGGCACTAAGTTCGGCGTTCGCCGTTTTCGCTGTCGGATTGTTCGAAATCCCCACTACCGAGCTGGAAGCTAAGCCTATCGAGCTGCTCCCACTCGATGCGGACGAGGCGCATTTCAGCCCCGCGCCAATTGAACTGCTTCAAGTTAACACCGATGACATGCCGCTCAACTTTGCCCCGATCGAGCTTTTGCTCCGGCAGACTGAAAGCGCAGAGCAGGGACTGACCCCGGAACAGCTCTATCATGGGATTTCAGCACAAGCTCTCGCACAGGCCAAGGCCGTTAGCGAAGCAAAGGCATTTGCGCACCCTGGAGCGTGTTCGGGGCGCTATTAGCGGAGATAATTAAAAGTCGCTTCAATCAGCCGCCCCTTTCGGGGCGGTTTTCTTGTCTAAGGTTTGCATGGCGAGCGGAAAATGAGGATTCCGAAGACGGAGCCCGTTGAATGGGTTGGTCCTTAGGGCGGGTCGATGACAGTGACCTTTGCTTCCCGGATTTCGAGGTAAATCACGATTCCATTATTGGTCTCATCCGATTCTTGAATGAGATTGAAAGGATCGGCGATAGACATCAACGCATAGATACCATCTTCCAGTCCGGTAATATCGATGGACTGGCCAGCTAAATAATATTGGTACACATCCGTCCAGCCTACGGAAAGTCCCTGGCGGACCGGCGAGCAGCTGGTGAACCCGGCGCGGTCAATCTGGTCGGCCTCCGCGCTGCGGTAGATGTCTCTCAAACAGTAGCTGACTTTCCCGCTGGTGCCGACCACCTGATCCAACATCCCGTTGGAC
>CAYZXF010000143.1:0-4112 GCA_964482355.1 uncultured Anaerolineaceae bacterium
GGATGCGAAAAGTGATGGAACTCGCGGGTGCGGAGGTTGTCGCAGAAGCTGCGATCTTCACCGAGGGCGACCCCGAAGAATGGAGCCACATCCTCGCGCTCGGCCATTTGCCACTCTTTCGGGACGATTGACGCCTATTCGGAACCATCCCGCTAAGCAGCCTCGACTTAGCCTTCACCAGCTCGTGTCTAGCAGGTCGCCGCGGGCTATTATAGCGTATACGAATTGGAGACCGATGCGCTGGAGAATATGGCTCGGCGACTGCTGTCGCGCGAAGATCTGCCGGCGGTAGCAGCGGATATCGATCTCAACGCATTCGATCGAAAAGTGGTGGCTGACTTTTCGCTTCCCGACGGCCGGTTAAAAACTATTCCCACCCAGCACAAGAAACTGCTGGCGATCCTTCGACACATCCTGCTCGATTTCAAGCTCGGGACGCGCTACAGCGAAAAGAGGGTCAACACGATCCTCTCTCGATACCATGATGACACGGCCACCTTGAGGCGGGAGCTAGTGGGTGCAGGATTGCTGGCACGCGAGGCGGGAAAATACTGGCGGATCGAGAGTTAGGGGGCATTCGCTTCGGCCAGCACAAATATGCTCGGAGAATACTGAATCCACGCTCCTGTCGGCTGGAGAGCCGAATCGGCGGCCACTAGTGCCCGCGCCGGGATCAAGCTTTTCACCAGGGGAAGCCGGAAATGCGACACAGCCAGCTGGCGCTCGATCACAAAGCCCGCCTGACCTAGCCAATCGCGCACGGCCTTCGGATGGAAGTTGTAATTCAGTTCCACGAACTCCACCGGCTCCTCATCAAACGGGTCCCAGCTTTGCTGGCGACCCAACCAGCGGAAGACAGCCTTTAGATTTCGCTTATTTGCATATTCCAGCACAAAGCTGGCCTGCCTTGCCAGCACTCTGTGGACGCTCGCGAGTGCGGTCTGGGGTTGAGCCATGTGGTGGAATGTCCGGATCATCGTGGCAGCATCGAAGACCCCGGCTTTGAATGGAAGATGATAGACATCGCCCACGACAAAGTCGTAACCTCCGTCCGAGCCCAGGCGAGTCCGTGCAAGCTTCAACTGAGAGTGCGAGTAGTCGAGAAGCGCGACCCGTTGGAAGCCTACATATCGCGCGGTGTGCCGGCCTGCACCGGCGCCTAGCTCAACGAGATAATCTCCTGCCGTGGGCAGCAAACGCTTGAGCGCAGCCGCCTCCGCCCCATCTTCATAGGCGCGGTCCTGTTGCTCCCAGAATTGCTCCTGATATTTGGACCCTTCGTAGTCGCAAACGGGAATTGGGTTATCGCTCAATTCGTTGCCGATTCCTATTTCCAGCGGGTGAGGATGTTTTCCCGCTGAAACAGCCTAACGGCAGCCGTCAGCAGGATCACGTCGATCACCACCAGCGCAAGCGCAATCAGGAGCACCAGTCGAGCATCGATCAATATGAAACCGGCTATCTGGGCGAAGAAGATCAGTAAAATCGGCAGGAAAACCAACATCGAGGTCTGCTCGGCTGTGCGAGGATCCGTTGCGCGGGACGACACCATCACCGCCACGCTCACCCCGGTCAGCGCGAGCAGCGGCCCCACAACAAAGATTGCGATGAGCCAAAACGGGTCGAGCAGACTGTCCATCACGCCCGAGCCCACTCCCATCAGAGCGGTTCCAATCACAAGGACCAGGTATGCAAGCCAGGTCGCAACCACACCCGGAATTACCGCCGCAGCCGACTTACCGCCCAGAAGCTCAGCGGTGGTGATGGGTGTGGCGAGAAGCGGCTCAAGAGTGCGCGTCGTTTTCTCTCCGATGATGCTGTAGGAAGCGATGGTGATGGGGATTGTTAGCGGAATGATCATGAACAGCAAAATGAACTGGCTGATGAGGAAGTTCTGCATACATTCCTGACCCGTGAGGTCGTTGCAGAGCGCCATGAAATTCGTAGGAATATCCTCCAGGTCATTCGTAATATCGGTCGACGACCCGATGAAGTAGAGAATCCCTAGTGGAACAAGAGCTGCCATCAGCGGCAAAAACGCAACGGTGAGAAGCACAAATCGATTCCGAAATACTTCTGACCAGTCCTTGCGAATGATCTGATACATTCGGTTCACGTCGCATCTCCCGGTTCAGGCGCAGCATTACCGTTATCCATCAGATGCAGGTAGACATCTTCTAGAGATTTGCGGATTTCGCCAACGAACTGCACCTGCGCACCGGCGTTAACCAGGGCTGCCACGAGCGCCGGGTTCTGCTCCTCTGGGTCATCTAGCGTCACAACCAACCTGCCATCCACAGATTCCACAGCCTCCACAAAGGAAAATTCAGCAACCGTCGCTTCGTACTCCGGTCGGAGTTCTGCCACGTGGATTACCACTTTCCTGCCAAACACTTCTCGCCGCAGGGCAGCAGGAGTATCCAAGGCCAGCAATTCCGTGTTGAGCACCCCGATACGATCGCAGAGCCGGTCTGCCTCATCTAGATTGTGTGTATTCAGGATGATCGTGCGGCCTTCGCCCCGCAAGCCTTCAATAAACTCTCGTACCAGACGGGAGGCCTCCGGATCCAGGCCCGTAGTGGGCTCGTCCAGGAACAGAACCGGCGGCTCATGGAGCATCGCCCTGGCAATCGCCAATTTTTGGCGCATTCCACGCGAAAAGGTTCCAACCGGCTCTGAGCGCCGCTCCCAAAGGCCCAGCAGTTTCAAGTAGCGTTCGACACTGCCATCAACATCGGCTACGTCATACAAGTAGGCGAAAAACGCCAGGTTGCGCTCTGCACTCAGGCGATCATAGAGCCCGGGGGCTTCGGTCAGAATGCCGATGTTACGGCGGATCGCCTGGTCGTCTTCCCCCAATCGATAGCCTGCCACGTGCGCCGTCCCAGAGGTGGGATTGATTAGTGCGCTGAGCATGCGCAGCGTTGTAGTCTTCCCGGCGCCGTTCGGGCCCAGGAAGCCAAATACCTCACCAGGATGAATTTCCAGCTCAAGGTTATCAACCGCTATGGTTTCGCCGAATTGCTTGGTTAAGCCTTCTATGCTGATCATAGTTTTAGGTTTGAGATCCCTTATTCAGCTCGAGTAGCGAGAATCGTTCAGTTTTTCTTCCGTAATTTGCACAGGTCTGGGTTCGAACTCTGGAGATTGTGCGTTCACCTTTTCCGCTGGATCCGGATCGCTCTCCTTCAAGTAGAAAATGATCGCCAGGCTGATGCCCCCCATGACCGCCACGATAGCCTCGGTGGCTACGGCGCTGATCTGGCTGATCGCCACAACCGCTACGGCGTTGACAAAAGTGTGCCAGGCGATCGCCGCAACAAGCCACAGGCGATTGTTGTGAGTGAACACCCTCATCACCATCAGGCTAAGTGAGAGATGCAGCATCAAGGCAAATGACCGCTCCGCCGCTCCGAGAAGATTCAAGAACAGCGGAGTGTCCCAGTAGGCAGCAAACTGCTCGTCAACGAGCGCAAGCTGATCGGCGGGGATGAGACTCTGTAGAAATCCTCGCTCCCAAAGCAGCGCCTGCGTGAGCGCCCACAGCACGGCGAGCCCAACAAGAATTGCCTCCATCCCGCCCCATCCAGCGCCGTACATCAGAGATGAACTCCAGGTGCGCGCCTCTTTGATCCAGTATCGAAGGCCCAGCCAGCGGGTAATTTCCTCAAAAAGCCCGGCCGAGAGGCCCAAGAGCAGGGCTCCAAGCAGCAGCGCTGCACCAAAATTGCCCTGTCCAAACCCAATTTGCTCCAAGATGGGGTTGAGCACGATGAGGTTGAAGGGTATATGCAGCACCTGGGAGGCGACGAAGAGCACAGCTCCCACAAGGAATAGTTTCCAGCGTTTCCCCATCCGCCGCGCCAGGTAGATTCCCAGCGCGATCGGAATGGCGATCATGAGCAGGCCATTGAGCAATCGAACCGCGATGTCCATTAGTAGTCTCTCGATTTAGGGCGATGTTTCACGTGAAACATTCGCTAGTCCTCTGGCGGCTTACCTTCCTGCTCCCACTGACCCAGAACAAAGCCCACCGCCTGCGCGACCTCTTCCGGCTCATAGCCCAGCCGAAAGGCCTGCGCCGCAAATCTGCTCGCAATTTCCTCCAACGT
>CAYZXF010000144.1:0-2648 GCA_964482355.1 uncultured Anaerolineaceae bacterium
GTTCAGCATTACTGGGACGAAAATCGAGCCGTGGGGCGATTTTTTGCCGATAAAGGTGCCAGCTTTGGCGGCGTCGCGTGGGATATCTATTTCTTGTACGGACCGGACGCCTCGTGGACCGACGTGCCAGAGCCGTTGATCAGCTCGGGCTTCACGGTGATTGGATCGAGGGATCGGCTGCTAAACGATATCGTTCCATTGCTTGAGGACTGAGCGCATCTGACCCATCGGCCCACAATCTCGGCGTATTTGGATAAGCTATTATTTTTGCACTGATAAGCGCTGGATTTGGGTTAGTTGATAGAAAAACTGCCCGAACCTGGGTCGAAATCGATTTTGATTTGGTGCTCGGCGCCGTCGAAACCTGCTGTCTCCCAGATACCGGTGTCCGAATCGTTGTCCCCGCGATCGTCCACTAGATTGAAGCGTCTGGGGACGCTGACACTCCCCGAACCGCCGCCACGGATCACCAGTCGGACCGCGGCCTGCTGGGGAACTTCAATTCGAATTCGCCCCGACCCGCCATTAATTTCGACAGAGACATCGGCCGCATCCCCAATGGCGAGTGTAAACGAACCTGAACCGACATCAAAGGTGGCATCAAGATTGGCATTATCGGCGATCGCAACGGTAAATGATCCAGAGCCACCATCGAAAAATGCATCGTAGCGCGAATTCCCGGCAGGGAGGGTAACCGCGGTGCTGCCCGAGCCACCATCGACGACGAGCTTGGTCAGCGTCAGATTATCGAGATTTAGAGCGGCCGAGCCTGAAGCAACATCAACGTTCAGATCGAGCGGAACGGCCGGGTTCAGATGGATCTCCCAGCTGGTGTCGGAGGCCAGTTCGTTAAGCAGGTCAGGAAGGGTAAAACGAAAGCCAGAAACGGCCCTCTCGCGAAGGCTAATCGCCTTTTCGCTGCTTCCACTTACCTCGAACTCGATCGACCCTAGTGTGTCAAGTTCAGCATCGATTAGAGTGCCTGAACTGGCGAGTCCGTCTACGGTCGTCCCATACCGGGCCAGGTCGAGAGCGATACGTGCTGAAGTGGTCCCTCCCACGGGTTCGCTAAACCGTTCCGTGCTTAGTTCCGCATCGGTTCCAAAGCCCAAGGAAGGTGCAAGAACCAGCAAGGCGACCGCAATCGCTACCACCCCAATCGCGATGAACGAGCTGGCACCTGGGTATCTTTTTCTAAGGATGAGGTCTAGGCCGATTCCGATGAAGATGAGCGGCCACAGGCTCAATAACGCGGACAGATTGGGGCGTGGAATTATGTCAAGATTAATCAGCAGGAACGCAATGCCGGCTCCGATAAGGAGAATTGGCCAGAAACTCGATCGGGTTGAGCGTCCTTCGGTTGCCATGCGTTATTTCCCTTTCAGATTGGTGCTTCGTGGCACGAGGCCGGGCCTTTGACAGGCGTTTCCGCATGTTGCCTAAAAGAATACGCGCGGGACTAGGTGTCAGATTCGGACACCTCGGTTGGCTCTTGATCGATCACCGCTTGAGCATTCTCGGCGTCAATCTCAGATTCGGTCTCGGGTCGGTATCGGAGTGAAATCCCACCTCGCCGAACAAGAAAATACACCCCGATCCCAATCAGCAGGATCGGCCACAGGAATTGACTGCCCTCGCGTCCACCAAGACCGATCAACAATTCGAAGAATGCCCCCGCGAGCACAAATATTAAGACCCCCGCACGCACCATACCCCAGCCGGCTCGCGTGGTACCCGGTCGACCCCGCCTGGTTCCGCTTACGACGAGCCCGATACCAAAGGCGGTGGGCCAAATCAGCGCCCATGCGTAGGCCCAGGCTTCCCATCGGCCCGTGGCATTCATTACAAGCATGATCAGCCCTGTCATCGTAATCATGCTGCCGGGAATCGCCATCTGGCTGCCGCCCCCGCCGCCCGCAAATGCCCCTCCGAGAAACAGCAGGCCCACGAAAACGATGAATAGTGGCCAGAGATCCCCTAAGAAGTCGAGATTGAAGAATTGGTTCAACAAGAAAACCAAACCCAATAAGACAAATCCGACCCCGATGACAACACTTGCGCTTCCGTCTCGGCTCTTCATATCCATGGCGTTCACTCCTTTAAGTCACCCTCTATGAGCGGTCCCGGGCTTGCTACTCCACTGTGTGCTCCCGGCGGATTCCAAACTCGGCAGGACCCTCCCTCATTGACCTCTAACACCGGGGGCCGTCCGGGGCCTCGCGTTCCAGTTTCTTGATCAGATTCTGCTAATAAGAAAGAAGGGCGCCGCGTATGATCCTTCTGGCGCCCCCCTTGAGCTCTCACTTTAGGACTCAGCCAGCGAACTGAAAGCGTCCATATCCCTCAGCATGTTGGCTGCCTCGAAGACGCTTTCCACAGAGACAATCACGAGGCCTGGGCGATCCTTGACATACTGCGCCGCAGTTTCCTGCGAGGCGAAATAATGGGTCAGGTTGCAGAAGCTGCCTCGAATGTTGTCCAGATCGGATTCAAGAGACCAGGACACCACCGCGGAGCTGGGATTCAACCCCTCTATTCCGTCCGGCGTCACGGTCAATCGGACGATCTCACCGCTGATTGGATCGGGTGATTCGATGACTGCGGTGTGGTTCAGGACGGAGGGAAATGAGATGGTGTCCGCGGCGCAC
>CAYZXF010000145.1:0-2184 GCA_964482355.1 uncultured Anaerolineaceae bacterium
TGCAGGGGCAGGCAGTGTTGAGCCGCATGCGCTGGCGAGCCTCACGAAACCGCACATAGGTGTTCTCAATGATTTCCACCATCGTTTGCCCCTGCAGAAAACTGGCTTCAGGGGAGTAGCTGATGACCGCGTCACCCTCCAGCCTCGAGATCACGAGCGGCGGCTTGGTTTGGTCGATGAGCAGGTCCAGTAGGTCTTTGAGGCTGTCCTCGGCGTGCTCGAGTTCCGAGTCGTTGAGGAAGGCCGTGTAGCCCGTAATATCTGCAATAACTAGGTAACCGCGTTCTGCCACAATGCGCGCTTTCTAGTCGGCTCCGGTCTCGGCCAACGATGCTTTTACAGCTTCGGTAATCTGGCCGGGAGCTACGTTCATGGCTTCGGGCCTGACAGCCGTGCCCGACTCTAAGTCCTCCATAATAACTTCCCGCAGTTTGTCCACGCCTTTCTGGCTTTCCCTCGCAAACATTCCAGTCATAAGCTTCACCACGCTGCGCGAAATAGCATTGCCTCCTCGCAATCTGCCACATATGCTGAGCACGCGCGTACCCTGATCCGTGGGAATGAGGCGTATGGTCCAGGTGATCGACGTACCGGCCGGTGCGGGCGATTCGATGGTGTAGTACTCAAACGGCCTCCAATCCAGCACCGGCTGACGGACCTCCGCATCCCCGTGAGCACAAACGTAGACTGCGCCATCGTTGATGCGACCTACGCTCTTGTCTCTTATCCTTACGGAGTCGGACCCGAGCAAGATCGATCGGTATTCGGGTTTTGTAAAATAGTCCCAGACGAGGGCAGGTTCAGCTGGAATTTCGGTTTCGAGTACAAATGCAGCCTCGTCAGGTTCCACAAACACCCGTCGTCGATCGCTCTCACGCTGCCAGATAGGTTGGAGATCCTGAACGTAGAGTGAAACCTCACCCAGATGCTCGTACTCCTCTTTGTGGGTTCGCATCGTCATGCAGAATTCGCCTATCCCCAGCGCCTCCACTGCGGGATGGGTGTAGGCTACGTATGCCTCGATCCCTAGATCCTGGGCGATCGAATTCTTGGTCAATCTGAACGCCATGTTTACGTCGCTCCCGACGAGCTCCGTGTGGCCGGCCATCTCTTGAAGCACAAATGCTCCGTGATGAACAATAAATTTGAGATCCAGGTTTGGGATATTTCGACATGCATTGCAGGTGCAGCTCGTGTTGAGCTGCATTCGCTGACGCGCCTCTCGGAAAGCCACATACGTATTCTCGATGATTTCAACCAGGGTTTGGCCCTGGAGGAAGCTTGCTTCCGGCGCGTAACTTATCACCGCGTCGCCTTCAAGGCGAGAAATTACAAGCGGGGGCTTGGTTTGATCAATTAACAGGTCCAGCAAGTCTTTCAGGCTATCCTCGGCATGCTCAAGCTCAGAGTCGCTGAGGAAAGCCGTATAGCCCGTAATATCTGCGATGACTAGATAGCCGCGTTCTGCCATAGGTCCGTTCCAATGCGCGTCTCCGATAAGGCGCTGATACGCGGATTAAGTATATGCCAAGTGCACAGACGCAAGCGCCCGAGCGGTGCTGTTAGGGCTGTGCTATGCTCTCGCCCTCTTCATGAAACCATTGGCGGCAACCGCCCTTATGATCCTGGTTGTGATCGCAGCGGCCTGCGCCGGGCCGACACCAACCCCCGCGCCCACACCAACTTTAACGGCGACAACCGCTCCCTCTGCGACGCCTACCGAGACCCCAACCCCTACTCCTGGGCCCTGCGCCGGCGAGTGGGTCGGAGAGTGGACTCAAGTCCATTTCCAGACCGTAACCGGGGGCATCGTGCTGCCAACCTACACCGTGGAAGGGAAGCTGCTCACCCTAAACGACGACTGCACCTACGTGGAGGATTGGAGTGAAGAGAGCAGCGACATCGAGTGCGATTCGAGCGGCCTGATTGAGGGCGAATACGAGATCAGCGGCAGCAGCGTGGCATTCCTCGCCATCGAAACTGTTGAAGAAGTCAGCTTAGATTGTGGAGGCGGGGCGCAAATTGCGGGGGCGTCTGCTACGACCCCCTTGCACCAGATCGATCCGCCTGGTTATGTGGCGGATCTCTCCGCCTTACCCGGCGAGTTGGCTCTAATAGCCTCGATCGTATCTAACGAAGGCTTCAACATCGAAGTCTCCCAAGTATTTCAGCCTTAGTCAGCTC
>CAYZXF010000146.1:0-4005 GCA_964482355.1 uncultured Anaerolineaceae bacterium
TTTCCGGTTGAGATCGGATCCAACCCGGAGGTCGGTTCATCGAGCATGATAACCTCCGGCTCAAGCGCCAGAACGCGGGCGATACACAATCGCTGCTGCTGGCCTCCTGAGAGGCTGATCGCCGAGTCGTCGAGCCTGTCAGCGACCTCGTCCCATAATGCTGCCGCCTTAAGACTGGATTCAACGGCTCGATCTTTTGTAGCGTCGTTCTTTTCACCGGCCAGCTCAAGACCGTAGGTTAGATTCTCTCGGATGCTCATGGGGAGCACCACCGGCCTTGCGAAAACCATCCCAACCTTTCTTCGCAGTGCTATCAAATCTATTTCGGGATCGAGGATATTTTCACCATCCAGCCAGATCTCACCCGATAAGTGGTCTACGTCTGTCAGGTCGTTCAATCGGTTGATGGTGCGCAGCAGCGACGACTTGCCTCCTCCTGCAGGTCCGAACAGTACGGTGATTGCGTTGCGTTCGATTTCCAGATTGATGTGTCGGAGCGATTCTTTTCCGTCTGAGTATCTGAGGGAGACATCTCTTACGGAGATCTTAGGGGTTGTCACCATTGACGTCGCGCACGAGCCCGCGAGCGAATGACCGTAGCAATCAAGTTCATAATAAGTACAAAAATTAGAAGCACCGCGGCTGTGCCATATTGGATTTCAATCGGCATTCCCGGTACCTGGGTGGAGATTACGAACAGGTGATATGGGAGCGCCATCGTCGCATCAAAGGGGGAGTTTGGAAGTGAGGGAAGGAAGAATGCCGCTGCGGTGAATAGGATGACTGCGGTTTCCCCAACCGCCCGCTCCAACCCAAGGATTACGCCGGTGAGGATCCCCGGCAGCGCCTGAGGGAGCACGATGCGCCGGATCGTCTGCCACTGTGTCCCTCCAAGCGAGATGCTAACTGCCCGAAAGCTCTGTGGAACGGATCGGATCGCCTCCTCGGAGGTGCTGATGATCACAGGCAAGGTCATAATCGCCAACGTCAAGGCACCGGCTACGATGCTGGTGCCGAATTGCAGGAGGAGCACGAACAGTCCCAAACCAAATAATCCGTAAACGATCGAAGGGATCCCTGCCAGGTTGATAATCGCGATTCGGATGGCGCGGGTCCAGCGGTTTTCGGAGGCATACTCCGCAAGATAGATCGCGGCCCCAATGCCGAAAGGAACCGAAGCGATTGCAGTGCCCAGTGCAAGCAAGAAGGTGCCAACGATGGCTGGCATGATCCCCCCGGCCTTCATGCCATCACTCGGCGGAGCGGTGAGAAACTCCAAATTGAGGGCCGAAGCGCCTCGATAGAGGATGATGCCGACCACCAGAACGATCGGAATAACTGTGAGGACCGTTGCCAGGGCCAGGCTAGCGAAGCCTATTCGCTGGGTCCATTGTCGGCGATTAGCCGTTGCGGTCATGAGCTACGACAGGATCCGTTCGGCACGAGTGCGCCGCCGAAACACAACTCCCGACACAGAAAGATTGACGATGAGCGAAAAAGTGAACAGCACGATTCCGATCAAGAACAACGCGTGGTAATGCACGCTGCCGTTGGCGACCTCGCCCATCTCGGCCGCGATTGTAGCGGTCATTGTTCTCGCGGGGCGGAAGAGGGAAGTAAGCCCGTTCGGAATGACCGGTGCGTTTCCGGTAACCATCATCACCGCCATTGTTTCGCCGATGACCCGCCCGATGCCCAACATCACAGCCGTTAGCACTCCCGAACGAGCAGCTGGCAGCGTAACGCGCCAGATGATCTGCCAATCGGTCGCTCCAAGTGCCCTGGCAGCCTCGCGGTACGTGCTTGGTACGGCATCCAATGCGTCCTCTGCTACCGAAACAACCGTGGGGATCGCCATCGCACCCAGCAGAATCGCGCCGGTAAACGCGGATAGCCCAGTAGGAAGATCGAAGGTCTGACGGATGAACGGCGCCAGCACGACGATGCCGAGAAATCCCAACATGACCGAAGGCAGGCCGGCCAGTACTTCAACCACAGGCTTCAATACCTCGCGTAACGTCCGTGGCGCGACTTCCGCGATGTAGATAGCCGTGGAAAGCCCCAGAGGCAGTGCGATTAAGGCTGCTCCAATCGTCACCAAAACCGTTCCGCCTATTAATGGGAGCAAGCCGAAGCGTCCCTCGATCGGATACCAGCGGGTGTCGAGAAGGTCCTGCAGAGGAATTTCTACAAGCGCTGGCACCCCTTCCAGGAGAAGGAATAGGAAAATCAAGGCCACAAATAGGATCGCCGAATAGCCCACGATCTTGATCAGGCCAGTGACGATGAGTTCAGATCTAGCTAAATTGCGCATCAGGGTGTGGCCGGTACAAAACCCAAGTCCGAGACAATAATCTGGGCGTCCGATTGCAGTATCCACTCAAGATAGGCCAGGATCCGGCCCGTCGGCTCCCCAGCCGTGTACATGTAAAGATCACGTGAGATGGGGTACTGAGCATTGTTTACGGTTTCTATTGAAGGGAGCACATAGAGGCCAGGTTGGTCCCCAGAAACTGCGACGACTTTCACATCGTCGGTCACATAGCCCAGGCCGTCATATCCAAGTGCATTTGGGTTGTCTCTGACCTCCGACATGATCCCCTCCGACGACGGAAGCAGCAATGTGTCGGGTGAGAATAAGGTCGAATCCTCTTTGTCGCCTTTTCGCAGCACCTGCTCCAGGAAGTAGACGTGAGTCCCCGAATTGGATTCGCGCGAAAGCTTCACAATTGGTCGGTCTTCGCCTCCCAGCTCGGACCAATTGTTGATCTTTCCGCTGTAGATGTCTGAGAGCTGATCAAACGACAGCTCGTTGATCGGATTGCTGTGATGAACGATGATCGCGATCGCATCGCGAGCGATTACAAACTCAACCGGTTCGATACCGTTGGCCACCGCCTCATCCCGCTCAACAGATTTGATCTGACGTGAGGCGTTCGCCACGTCCACTGTTCCATTAATTAACGCCGCAATTCCGGTGCCCGATCCGCCGCCGGTGACCGCAATATCAACCTGCGGCTCAACGCCCTTATAGGCTTCGGCCCACGCCAAAGCCAGATTGACAATTGTGTCGGATCCTTTATTGACAATGGTGCCGGTGGTTCCCTGCGAGGAAGGGGTTGAACAGCTGGCCAGGAGTAGGCTGAGGGGAAGCGTGACCGCCAAGAATGTTTTCAATGAATGGAGTGCTCTCGGCATTGCGCGTCATTATACTTCTGGGCTGAGCCTACAAGCCGTAGGAGTAAAATTCACTCGATGCTCGAGACGAACCACACCAAAATCGAAGTCAGAGATCTCGATTTCTTCTATGGTTCATTCCAGGCTCTTAGCGACATTTCAGTGGTATTTCGTGAGCAGGAAATCACTGCTTTGATCGGGCCATCAGGATGTGGGAAGAGCACTTTCTTGCGTTGCCTCAATCGAATGAATGACGAGATCGATGGCGCCCGGTTGGAAGGGGAAGTACTCATCGATGGGAGCGATATCTACGATCCGTCAGTGGATGTTGTTGAGCTGCGCCGCCGGGTTGGCATGGTGTTCCAGAAACCAAATCCATTCCCGCAGTCGGTATTCGACAACGTCGCATTCGGACCGCGCGTCCCTGACCTGGTTGATGGAAAAGGCGACTCGGAGGATCTGGTGGAGCGCTCGCTCTCGCGAGCTGCACTCTGGGGAAACGTTAAAGACGATCTCAGCGCCGACGCGCTTTCCCTATCGCTCGGTGAGCAGCAGAGATTGTGTATCGCCCGAGTGCTCGCAGTCGAACCAGAAATCATTCTCATGGATGAGCCGTGCTCCGCGCTTGATCCGAGCGATACGCTGAAGATCGAAGAGCTGATGCGTCAGCTGCGTGAGCGGTACACAATTGTGATTGTGACGCACAACATGCAGCAAGCTGCCAGAGTCTCGGATCGCACCGGATTATTCTGGCTGGGCGAGCTGGTGGAATTTAACGAAACGCCGAAAGTCTTCACTCGCCCCAGCGAACAGCTCACCGAGGACTAC
>CAYZXF010000147.1:0-2133 GCA_964482355.1 uncultured Anaerolineaceae bacterium
ATTCTCCAGCCCGGACCGGGAGTCGGCGGGCATTGTATTGCTGTCGATCCCTGGTTCCTTGTTGAGGCCACTCCAGATCTCGCCCCGCTTATTCAACAGGCAATGGCGGTCAACGATCGCCAGCCGATGCACTCGGCAAATCTCATTCAGCAGGCGCTCGGCGGGCTAAGTGGGAAGCGAATTGCTGCCCTAGGGCTTTCCTACAAATCCAATGTCGGTGATCTTCGCGAAAGCCCCGCGATGGAGATCGTCGGCATTCTGGTTGAGCAAGGCGCCGAAGTCCACACTTTCGAACCGCATGATCTGGCAGCCTCGGTCGAAGGCGCTGAGGCACGAGGCACTATGGAGTCGGTTTTACAAGGCGCGGATGCCATCGTTCTATTGGTAAACCATCGCGAATTCGTCGAGCTCGATCCAAAACAAGTAGGCCAACAGATGGCGGGACGCGTGGCCGTGGATTTACGAGGCGCCTGGCAGGCGGATTCCTGGCGTGCGGCCGGGTTCGAAATCCAAACGCTTGGAGTCGGCGCGCCGCATGAATGATGCGCTCGGGATGCTAGGGATAAGAACGCTGAATGGCTGACGCACTCTGCACATTGTCGATATTCGGCACGCGGCCCGAAGCAATCAAGATGGCTCCTGTGCTGAAGCAGCTGAGCGATTCTTCCTCGATTGAGTCGATCGTCTGCATCACCGCCCAACATCGTGAGATGCTGGACCAGGTGCTTGAACTCTTCGACATCATCCCCGACTACGATCTCGACCTCATGAAGCCTGCTCAACCCCTCAACGAGCTCACGGCCAGTGTCTTCCAAGGACTCGCGCCCGTGATTGAGACGGTTAAGCCGGACTGGGTGCTCGTCCAAGGAGACACCACCACCGTGATGAGCGCCGCGCTGCTGGCGTACTACCACCGCGTGAACGTGGGCCACGTAGAGGCGGGGCTTCGAACCGGCGATAAGTACCAGCCCTTCCCTGAAGAGGTCAACCGCAAAGTGCTCGGAGCCGTAGCAGACCTGCACTTCGCGCCGACCGAGTGGGCTCAAGAAAATTTGCTTAGGGAATCCGTGCCCCCGGAAAAGATCGCCGTGACCGGCAATACGGTCATCGACGCGCTTAATGTAATGATCGAGCGCCCAGTCGATCTCTTCGTAGGACCGTTGGCCGGCTTAGCGGACGAGGAGATTATCTTGGTCACTGCCCATCGCAGGGAAAATTTCGGGGAGCCCCTTGAGCGTATCTTTGAGGCGCTGCGGCAATTAGCCCTGCACTACGCAGATCGCGCGCACTTGATTTACCCGGTGCACTTGAATCCCAAGGTACAGGAGCCTGCGAAGAGGTTACTGTCCGACCTACCGAACGTTCACCTGATCGAGCCCTTGCCTTATCTCTCCATGGCGCACCTCATTAAGCAAGCCCACCTCATCCTCACCGATTCGGGGGGAATTCAGGAGGAGGCGCCCGGATTGGGAACTCCGGTGCTTGTGCTTCGGGAACGGACGGAGCGGCCAGAAGCCGTTGAAGCAGGTACCGCTATTTTGGTCGGCACCGATACAGAAAAGATCGTACGCGAAACGCGCCGCCTGATGGATGACTCGCAGGCGTACGCGGCCATGGCGACTGCAGCGAATCCCTTTGGCGATGGTCACGCCGCGGAACGCATTGTCGAGGCGCTTCTGGCAACGCGTGAGTAGGCGATGATTGTGATCGCAGAGCTCATGCGCTCGACCCCCATAGATTCTCAATCCAGGTTTTTCCGACCTCTTTACGGAAGGTCTAAATGAGCAGGCCTTCTGTAACCTTCACGGCGCGACTGACCGGTGTGGCGGGCCCGGCAGCATTTCAGCAGCGAATGGCCCAGGAGCTCGAGCGCCGAAAGCTTGCTGTGGGATGGAGCTTAGGTGATGAGCCGCAAGGCCCGATCTTGGTGATTGGTGGGAGTCGGAACTTGATTGGCCTCAGAAAAGCCCGTCGTGAGGGCCGTCGCATCGTACAGCGCCTCAATGGCATCAACTGGATGCATCGACGCCTGCGCACGGGTGTCAGACACTACCTCCGAGCGGAGCGCAACAATTTACTCCTGCGCTCGATCAGAAACCGCCTGGCGGATCATGTGGTCTATCAAAGCCAATT
>CAYZXF010000148.1:0-2578 GCA_964482355.1 uncultured Anaerolineaceae bacterium
ACCCCATCCTTTACCGCCGGCATACGTACTCCCAGATCTCGTTCGATCTTCCCAATCTGGAGCGATAAATCCTTTGGACGACGAGCCTGTAATCCAGCCTGCTCGCTCTCCGTCGGCTGAATAAGATCGGCATCCAGTTCAAATTCCTGAGCGATCCTGACCCCCAGCTCGTATTTGCTGATGGAGTCGCGACTGGCGATGTGATATATGCCGAACAGCCCAGCCTCGAGCACGTCCAGCAGCAGAGCGGACAATTGGTTTGCGAGCAGAGGGTTGATATGGATATCGGTAAAGCCGGGGCGTGTCTTTCCTTGACGCAAGTGCTCGATGAACCACTCCGCCAGGCTGGATCGCCCAGGTGGGCTCCAGCCATAGAGGTTCGTGCGTACGATCGCAGCCTGAGGGTTAGCGTCCCCCACCGCCTGCTCCCCCTCCAGCTTGCTCAGTCCATAAGTGTTGATGGGACGTGCCTCATCCGTCTCGGTATGCGGCCCTTGACCACCATCGAAGATCGCATCGGTGGATATATGGACATGGACTGCACCGGCCTCCCGGGCAGCCTTGGCGACGTTGCGCGCCATGTTTCTGTTCAATGAATAAGCCCAGGCCGGATCGGCCTCGCACTGATCCACATCCGTAGCAGCCGCGCAGTGAATCACCCAGTCCGGTTCGACAGCATTCATCAGCGCGGCGCTCTCATCAGGGCTGGTGAGGTCGGCTGCGCGCCAACCCACATCGGAAAGCTGAATAGGTTGGGTCAATGATGTCGCCAAGACCTGATGTCCGGCGTCTATAGCGGCCAGCACCAAATTAGAGCCGAGCAGACCGGAAGCCCCGGTGATCAACACACGCATGTGCTAGCCGATCAGCTCGCGGATCTCGTCCACCGTCAGCGACTGTTTGTTGTTGTCACTGCTGTAGACGAATCCCTCTGGGAGCGGCTTCCCTTGCTCGCGCCACTCATGCCCAAACCACAATGCACCCGGCGGTTCAACCACGTACATATCATCCAGCTCGACAGTATGGCGAGCCTCATCTTCCGACACGAGCACCTCATGCATTTTCTCGCCAGGTCGTATCCCGATCAGTTCCACTTCCGCGTCAGGTGCAACCGCTTTCGCCACATCCACGATCCGCGTGCTGGGAATCTTCGGAACAAACACCTCGCCGCCTTGCATCTGCTCGATACACCGAATCGTAAAGCGGACTCCTTGATCGATGGATAGCCAGAAGCGGGTCATTCGCTCGTCGGTGATCGTGATGTGTCCGTCCTCGCGCTGGCGCTGGAAAACCGGGATGACGCTGCCGCGACTCCCGACCACGTTTCCATATCGGACACAGCTGAACCTCGTTGTTTTTCCGCCGGCATAGGCGTTGGATTGCACGGTGAGTTTCTCAGCTGCTAGCTTGGTCGCGCCGTACAGATTGATGGGATTTACCGCCTTATCGGTGCTCATGGCCAATACGCGCTTGACTTTATTGTCCAGAGCAGCCTCGATCACGTTACGAGCGCCCATGATGTTGGTCATAATGGCCTCGATTGGGTTGTATTCTGCAGCGGGTACCTGCTTCAGAGCCGCGGCGTGCACGACGACGTCGATACCCTCCATCGCGCGTCGCATGCGGAGCAGATCGCGCACATCGCCGATGAAATACCGCAATCGCGGATCATTCATCCCGGCCTCACGCATCTCGTGCTGCTTAAGCTCATCCCGGCTGAATACGATCACTTTTTCAGGCTGATGTTCGGCAAGCATGACCTCGATGAACTTACGCCCGAACGAGCCAGTTCCACCCGTCACCAGCACTGCCTGACCCTTCCAGTTCATAAATCTCCTCCCATCTCGGGAGATGGCTTACTCATAACGATCATCGGGTACTGGCCCCACGTTCCCATGAGGTGCGGCGCAAGTTCTTCGACTCGATAGAGAATACGCAGGAGCCCTTTGCCGAACGTCGGTCGATGAATTAATGCTCTCAGAAACGCCGTGCTGACACTGCGCCAAACCACAATCTCGTAGTCTTGAATACGGTCAAGCCGGCTCCTGATCCACGATGGCTCGTGGTGATGGACAAACGTGCCGGGTGACTTCAGCAAAGATTCGACTTCGCGGTCCTGAGCCGGCGACGCAGTTCGAGATCGCCTCGCGATCATCTGCTGAGCGGTTCGGATCGGCCACCGGAAGATGCGCATCAGTAAAGAATGACTCCCCCAACTGTACACAACCACTGCTCGAGAGTTCTGCGCCTGAACGCGGTGCATCTCGCTAAATGCCTCTCCTTGCAGCTCGGAAGGAACATGGTGAACGGTATGTAGCGAGACCACGCCGCTGAATGTGCTCTCTGCGAACGGTAACCTTGAGATATCTCCAACCACGAACATACCGTGATCCCCGATCCGCACCCTGGCCTCTTCCAGCGCAAGTTTCGATACATCCAGACACACTCGGCGCTCATACCCCTTGGAATATTCCAGGTATTCTGGATATTGGATGGGGCCGGAACCAGCATCGAGCAGCAACCTGCCGCTTGCCGGAAGGTACCTTAATACTCGTCGGTGGCAGCGTTGAATGTATTC
>CAYZXF010000149.1:0-2640 GCA_964482355.1 uncultured Anaerolineaceae bacterium
GGTAGCTTCGCGGATAGATCTGGTAGATAACCGATTGCTCCCACCACCGAAGGCGGGGAGGAGGACTCATGCCCGGGTACTCTCGTGTGTTGATTTGGCTGGAGGTTGCCACGAACATAAGGCGCTGAACAAATGGCTCACGCGTATCAGGGCGCGCCTTTGACCCGCAACCAGGCTCTTATCAGTGTGGGGGTTGGCCAAGGAGCATGTGTGAAAATGACAGCCGGCGGTCCCGCGACGCACGCCTTCAATCTCCAACTACGCTCTGTTTAGAATGGATGTGGGCCAATAGTTGGGCGACCGGCTCGATTAGCCCTTTACGGATCCCGCCGTTAGCCCGCGAACGAAATAGCGTTGGAGCGCAAAGAAGACGATCAGGGGAACTAACATGGTGATGAAGGCTCCGGCGGTCAGCACATGCCACTGCTCGCCGCGTTCACCGACCAGCGCTGACAGACGCGAGGTAACAACCGCCACATCCGCTCTGGTTCCCAAAAACACTAAGGCCACCAGCAGGTCGTTCCATACCCACAAGAACTGGAAGATCGCAAACGAAGCAATTACGGGAACCGAGAGCGGCAGCACCAGTCGTGTGAAGGTGGTCAGGGCCGAAGCACCATCGACATGGGCTGACTCGATGATCTCTCCTGGCAGAGTGGCGATGTATCCGAACAACAGAAAGATCGCCAGGGGCAATCCGAACCCGGTGTGCGCTAACCAAACTCCCAGGAAGGTGCCGTTGAGATCGAGATTGGTATACAGGCGAAGCAGGGGGATTAGCGACATTTGTAGCGGCACCACCATGAGCCCCACTACGATCACGAAAAGAACTGACCGCCCCGGAAACTCAAGCCATGCAAATGCGTAGGCTGCAAAGGCCGCGATCGTGATTGGAATCACCACCGCCGGAATGGTCACGATCAGGCTGTTCAGGAAGGCATTACCCATTCCATCAGAGCTGAGTACTTTCGTGTAATTTTCGGTAGTCCATTGTGCCTCTTCAAAGGGGTGAGCCAAGGCCGTCCACCAGCCGGTGGTTTTGATGTCGTTAGCCGGTCTCAGCGAACTGACCAGCAGACCCGCCGTGGGCAGCGTCCAAATGACTGCGATGACGACCACCGCGATGCGCACCGGTGCTCCAGAAAACCACTTTCGTATCCGATCGGATGAGATGCTTCGTGAGGATTGAATGCCAACGCCCATTATTTATCTCCTCGACTCTTGGAAGCTGCGCACGTTGTAGATCATCACGGGGATGACCGCTAAAAGTAGGATCACCGCCAGCGCGCTGGACCGCCCGAAGTTGCGAAACGTGAACATCTCGCGGAACATCCGGTTGGCGATCACCTCCGTGTCGTGCTGCCCGCTCGTCATAACAAAAACGATGTCAAACACCTTCAGCACCATTATTAACACTGTCGTGGCGATGGTGATTAACGTGGTACGGATGCTGGGAATAATGATTCCAAAGAAGATGCGCACCTCGCTGGCCCCGTCCATACGTGCTGCTTCCAACAGCTCGCCTGGCACGCCTTTAATGGCGGCTGACAACACCACCATCGCGAAGCCGGTGAGGATCCAAACCATGATGAACATCAGGAAGAAGTTGTTGAAAGGCTTGAGGATCAACCAGCCCTGGGGATCACCGCCCAAGCCCGTGTAGATCGCGTTGAACAGTCCGATCTGGGGTAGCTGGATGGGCTGAAAGCTGTAGACAAATTTCCAAATGACGCTGGCGCCCACCGCCGAGATCGCCATGGGGAGAAAAATAGCGGATTTTGCGAACGGTTCCCACCTGCCGATCCGATCCACTAGAACCGCAATTACCAGACCGAAGCCAACTACCGCGCTGGTTACAAAAACGATCCACATCACATTGTTACGAATCGCGAGCAGCATGTCCTCGTTAGTCAACGCAAAGAGGTAGTTATCCAGCCCGACGAAGTTCTCAGATTTTGCATCGAAGAAACTCAGCCAGATCGTGAGCACCATCGGATATACCAGGTACACGGCGAGGATCGCAAGCGCCGGACCGACGAAAACAAACGGCCGCACAGTCTCACGCATGACATCGGGCAACAGCGAGACCAAGGCGTCGCTTGCAAGGTACAACACCCACACCGCGCCTACACCGACAACCAGCGCTATGACCGCCACAAGGATCTTGCTGGCGTCCGCATCGCGCATGAAATCGAAGCTCCATCGGAGCAGCAAGAAGGTAATGACAGGGACTATTAATGCGACCAATATTCGCAGCGGGCCGACGACGAGTGCGGCCCAGTTCGAGCGCTTCGGCTGTTGGGGCGAGGGTGCGGCGGTTTCCATCAGGAAAACCTACCTTTCAGAGAAGCAGGGCGACCTGAATCGGCCGCCCTGCTTCTCTAAGTACTACTGGGCCGGATTGCGAAATCCAACCCGATCGATCACTACTCGGGCCAACTCGCATCGATTGCAGCGAGCACCTCATCTAGATCCGCTCCACCGATCCAATCGGTGACACCGGTCCAGAAGCTGCCAGCACCGACCGCGCCCGGCATCAAGTCCGAGCCGTCAAAACGGAATGTGTCCGCATTGGCCAGGATCTGTGCAAAACCAAGCGATGTCGTGGACGGGTACCAGCTGTCGGGAATCCCAGTGTGC
>CAYZXF010000150.1:0-8717 GCA_964482355.1 uncultured Anaerolineaceae bacterium
CGTTTTTTCTACATTCCCTCGCATCTCCTTGCACAAGGTGCAAGGTTCTTGCCAGCGGCAGGCATCGACATCGAGTGCAGCCGCTGCCCCGCATCATTCGTTGGATTCGCCGATTGAGATTGAGCCTAGGTCAGAGGTTAGTGGAGGCTAGAGAGAGATCGGCCTGAGGGGCTAGCCCTGGCACTCTCGAATTCCCTCCTCGGCGCTTTCGATGGAGGGATCGATCGCCAAGGCCCGCTCGAAATGTTCGACAGCGCGATTGCAGTCGCCCATCATCATGAAAGTCCAACCGATGAACTCGTCCAACCAGGGATCGCCGGGGTTCCTTGCCGATGCTTCTTCAAGCAGCTGACGTGCTGCGTCATGGCCGCCGGTCTGTGCAGTGGCGTAGGCAAGTTGTGCATAATACCAGCCATTATCCGGCTCGAGTTCGATCGCCGCCTCAAACATCGGCAAGGAGTTGTGGATTTCGCCGATCTCCATGTAGAAGTTGCCAGCGTCTACGTAGAAGTCGGGATTGTTCGGGTTTTGATCTAGCCCACGACGAATCAAGATCTTGGCTTCGACCTCTCTCCCCTGATCGGCCAACAAGCTCGCGAGCGCCCCATAAACGGCGCTATTGGTTTGATCGCGCTCAATTGCCTTGTTGAATGCCTCGAGGGCACGGTCGATATCACCTTCATCCCAAGCCCAATAACCCATGGTCTCGTAGAAAGGGGCGTGGTCTGGGAAGTTGTCGATCCCTGCCTGCAGTTGCGCAATCGCACTTGGGATATCCCCTTGCGCGTATCGTTGATTGGCCAAGCCCTCCCACGGATCGGGGAAGGTCGCGCCGGCCTCGATGGACCGAAAGAACGCTTGCTCGGCTTCATCAAGCAAACCATAGTCAAGGAAATCCCAACCGAGATCGTTCAATGCCTCCGGATTATCGGTGATCTCGGGAACGTTGAACGCAGACATAAGAGCACTCGAGACCTCGTCCTCTCGACCGTCGGCAACTAGCGCCGCGGCCAGGTTTGAATAATTCCAGGTCGCCAGTGGGTCGAGCCGCAACGCCTGTCGGAATTCCTCAGCAGCTGGGCCGTAATCTTGCATGAACATGATGATGTAACCAGCCTCCTCATGCACCCAGCTTTCTTCGGAGCCGATTTCGGTCGCAGTGTTGATCAATTCCGCTGCCGAATCATATTCACCACTCTCAGCCAGGACTTGAGCCTGCTCCAGAAACAATTCGACGTTCTCAGGGACTCGTTCCAGATCCGGGTTAATTTCGACGCTTGACAACTCCTGCACTGCTGCAACAGGCTGTTCGCCGGCTGGAGTGTCATCTTCGGAAAGGGCGCCCATTCCGATCACACACAGGATCGCGGCAAGCAGCAGTCCGCCGAACCCTACCGCGATTTTGCCTCCGCGGCTGAGCATGCGCCTATCCTGTTGTGCAGCCCCTTCCTCGCTAGCGAGGCTCTCAGCTGCCGCCGCTGACGCAGGCTTTTCAGACACAATGGCCACTTCGGCCTCGTCAACCATGGTCGTCACCTGCGCAGTTGGAACGGCGGGAACCACCTCCGCCACGCCGGCCGGTAATTCCCTGACCGCTTCCTTCAGCGCTTTCGCCATCTGCTCCGTATCCTGGAAACGATCGTCCGGATCCTTTGAGAGCGACTTCAGAATTACGCGTTCAATTCCCTCCGAAAGCTCCGGGTTTTTGCTCCGGGGCAATGGCAGAGGATCAATAATGTGCTTGACAACAACCGCCATGGGTGTTTCGGCGTGAAATGGAACCACTCCGGTCGCCATTTCGTATAGAACAATGCCGAGCGAATAGATATCGCTTCGGGAATCGACCTTCTCTCCGCGTCCCTGTTCAGGGGACATGTATGCTGGGGTGCCCGCAACGGTGCCGCTCTGGGTCAGCTGGCTGCCTCCGACGATTTTTGCCAGGCCGAAGTCGGTAAGCAGCGGCCAGTCAGGCTTCGGTAACAGAATATTGCTCGGTTTGATATCCCGGTGCACGACGCCTTGTTCGTGGGCGTAGTGCAGCGCGGCAGCCACCTGATCGGTCAGTCCCAGGATCTGGTCTGGTGCCATGGGCTTTCCCATGATTTCGGTGAGGGTACCGCCTTCCACGAACTCCATGACGATGTAGGTGGTCTCGTCTTCCTCTCCGTAATCAATCACGATCAATATATTGGGGTGTCGCAGGCTGGCGATGGCTTTCGCTTCCTGCCGGAAGCGCTTGAGGAACGTGTCGTCTTGCTCCGCGTAGTAAGGCGGCATCACTTTCACGGCCACATACCGATCAAGCGACGCTTGATAAGCCTTAAATACCGTGGCCATACCTCCCTGGCCGATTTGGGAGATAATTCGATATCCACCTACATCCTTGCCGATTAAGCCTTGCACAAAGTCACTCCAAATGACAAATGAACTGAGCCTGATTGTATATCGGAAGGGGAGAGCCACCAATTCGTGATGGCGAGATCGGAAGGGATGAGCAAACGCGGAGCCAAATGGCTACAAGTGATTCATCCACCCATCAACCACTGAAGAAGGCGGTGGCCCCGGAGTCAGCCCTAGACCAAGCGTTTCCGAAAGTTCCTTAAGCACGTCCTGTGCAGCTCCGACCGCGCGGCCGTCTTCGTCGGCGGCCTCGATTTCTTTTGCGAGTTGAAGCAGTACTTTCACAGCATCCGGCGAATTCAGGTCGTTTTCCATCGCAGCAATAAACTCACTCTCTGCCGCATGTGTCTCAAGTTCTTTCCCGGTTCCCTGCCTTTCTTGCACGGCGCGTCTCAAGGATTCGGCCCAATTGGCGGCGACCTCCAGATCGCGCTCCTTGTAGCTCCAGGCTTCTCGATAGTGATGGGTTGCCAGGTATAGCCTTATCGCATTGGGTGACCAACCGTCCAGCAAGGTGTGGATGTAGATCACATTCCCGAGCGATTTGCTCATCTTCTCACCATCGTGCTCGACCATAGCGATGTGCATCCATATGCGAGAGAGCGGATCACCACTCATTGCCTCAGACTGGGCGATCTCGCTTTCATGGTGGGGGAATATCAGATCACCACCCCCCGCATGAACGTCCAGGGTCGTTCCCAGGCGCCCAGCCAGAATAGAGCACTCAATGTGCCAACCGGGCCGCCCTGGCCCCCAGGGGCTCTCCCAGGCCGGCTCGCCAGGTGCCTCCGCCTGCCAAAGTACAAAGTCGAGCGGATGGCGCTTGTTGGGGTCTTCAGGAAGGTTGCCGCGCTCGTTGGCAAGTGGCAGCATTTCATCTTGTGAGAGTCTGGAAAGTCTCCCGTAGCCTGGCCACGAATCCAGATCGTAATAGACTGACCCACCCTCGACATAGGCGTGGTGGGACTTGACCAATCCTTTCACTGCTTCCACGATGTCGGGAATGGCAGAGGAAGCACGCGGCATTTCATCAGGAGGGCGAACATTCAGTGCGGACATGTCCTCGATAAACTGCTCAGTCCATTTCTCGCCGAGCCGCTTCCAATCTTCTTCTCTGTCGGCAGCCTCACGCAGGATATCGTCGTCGATGTCCGTAACATTTTGGACGTAGCGCGCGGACCTTCCACTATATTCGAGGAAGCGGATGAGAATATCGACCGAGCAATACGTGAACGCATGACCAAGATGCGTCGTGTCATAGGGCGTTATCCCGCAGGCGTAAATCCCCAGCGGCGCGTCGCCGGGTTCAAAGGCTTCGATTTCTTGTGAGAGACTATTGTAAAGATTCAATGGGAGAGTTTTCTGAAGCGGTTGTATTTTAGTCGGTGATGCGAGCCTTTAGACTGCTATGGTACAGTCCGACGCCAAAATTCGGCCCAGTGCGGTAGACGAGATGCGCATGCACGTGTCGACAGGCGCTACTGCATGATGACAGGAGCCAAGAGCGCCAAAACTCAAACAGAACCGGTCAGATGAGACGGTATGAGTTCAGAATCTGAAACCATTTACTTTCAGGACCACATGCCGGGCAATGTATGTTTCGGCTGCGGCAAAGAGAACCCGGAAGGGCTTCACATCCAGAGCTCCTGGGAGGGTGAAGATTCGGTTTGTGTGTGGAGTTCTGAAACGCGCTACCAGGGCTGGGCAAAACTCATGAATGGGGGCATTCTGGCAACACTCGTTGATTGCCATTGCATGGGTACGGCGATGGCAGCTGCGTATCGCGAAGAAGGCCGCCCGCTTGATTCAGAGCCATACTACCGCTATGCAACCGCCAGCATCAAGGTGGACTACCTCAAGCCCACGCCAAATGATCGCCCGATCACGCTGCGTGCTCAGGTGGTCGAGATCAAGGGCCGGAAAACGCGTCTTACCTGCCAAGTGTATGCAGATGGTGAAATGACTGCTCGGGCCGAAGTTATCGCGGTGCGGGTCTTCGAAGGCGGTGAGGAGCAAGGCAATCCCTTTAGCTAGGGGGCTCCCCAGGTTCTTCGCAGCCGCCATAGCTGGCTCATTCCTGCTCGCCGCTTGCGCCGCAGCGGTCCCCCCGACACCATTTCCCACCGCGCTCCCCAAGCCGATAACGGTCGCGACCGCAGCAAATGAAAATCCTCGACCCTCGCGAACCTCTTCTCCCTCCGTCACTCCCTCGCCTGGCCCGTACGCCGGACTGACCATTGTCGATCTCAGCTCCCGCTTGTACGGCGGAGGGGAGATCGTATATCAGACCGAGCAACGAGTCTCGTCCAGTTTCAGCCGATATCTGTTTGAGTATCCAAGCGATGGACTGACCGTGCATGGATTTCTCAATGTACCGCGCGGCGAGGGTCCCTACCCGGTAGTACTTGTGCTTCACGGCTACATCGAGCCAGACGAATATGAGACTCTGACTTACACCACGCGCTATGCCGACGCACTCGCAGCGGAGGGGTACCTCGTGCTGCACCCCAATTATCGAAACTACCCGCCATCCGATCCGGGGCCGAATTCATTTCGCGTTGGATACGCGGTGGATGTGATGAACCTCATTGCGCTCGTTCAGGAACAGGCCGGCATGCCAGGAGCTTTAGAAAATGCTGATCCGGAGGCGATTGGTTTGTTCGGTCACAGCATGGGGGGCGGGATAACCTTACGGGTTCTCGTAGCTCAGGCCCCCGTTCAGGCAGCCGTCCTTTACGGATCGATGAACGCGGATGAGCGGCTCAATTTCGAGAAGATTTTCGAGTGGTCTGAAGGCGCACGCGGGCTGGCCGAGCTCAATACGCCTGCTCAAGATCTGGCAAACATATCGCCGTTCTACTATCTGAATGAAATTCAAGCCGCAGTCAGCATCCACCATGGGGAAGAGGACAAGCTGGTTCCGCCGGAGTGGTCAGAAGACCTCTGTCTCCGATTGACCGCGCTCGGAAAGACCGTTGAATGTTTTAGCTATCCCAACGAACCGCATACATTCATCGGCTTCGGCGGGATTCAGCTCATAGAACGCGCAGTAGACTTCTATCAGAAATATCTTGTCACGCCGTGACCTGGAGTTCATTCCGAGTAGTGAAAGCGGGCCGACCGAATGGTCGACCCGCATCTTATTACCCTGAGCCGGTATGAAGTGATCTAGCCCGTAGGCGGTTGCCAGATAATCGTATCCGGCTTGAAGACCGACCAGGCAAACCAGAAGTGCTCTGCAGAAATTACCTGTTCAAGCTGGCTTCCAGATAGCGGCCCCTCCACTGCTTCGCCGAAGATGTTCCACAGGCTTCCGGTCTGTTCATCACGGAAGCCATCCAGTGCAGCCTGGAAGCTCAAGACCTGACCGTCTAGCTCGCGTAAGTAAACCGCTGTAGAGCCCGTATCCTGACCGGAGTTCCCGAATGTCGATGCCGTTCCCGTCTGCCAGAAAACGGTTAGTGGAGTTCCCTGTACCGTGTCATTCAGGACCTGCAGCTCACTGAGAAGCGTGAACGGATAAGCCACGTCGAGACCATCGACCTCGATCGCAACCACGCGCTCGACCGCTGGCAATCGTCCATCTAGATCGCCGTCGAACAGGAACGGATTGTTTCCAATCGAGTCGTATCCTGCATAGGGGTTGCGGCCATAGTTGCGCACATGTCCCGTATTCCTTGAGAGAACCTCGCCCTCTGGATGGCGCTCCTTGAATTCACTCCAGCCGATGATCTGGGAGGGTAAGACCTCAAGCACCGTTCCGGTTAATTCGCCCACGATTGCCTCGCCGGTGAACTGCTGCCACCAGGATCGAGTCTGACGGTCATACATGACCAGGTCAGAGTGTCTCAAATTACCGGTCGTCCCGAAGTCCAGGACCGTCCCGTCTGCCAGGCGGCGATCAAAGGCGATGGTCGAATTGCACAAGGGGCAAAAGGTCAACGTCACCGGTAAATCCCCAACCATGTCGTTCACGATCTCATGATGAATTAGGATCGCCAACGGGTAAGCTCTAACCACTCCGTTGTTTTCAAAGAACATGATAGGCCAATCTGGGCCGAGCCAGGTGTCGGCATCAGCTACGCTCTCAAAAACCGGGTTGTCGATGGCAGGGATTCCGTCTGGCGGGGGCCCGCCTGAGGAAAACTCGCCCAAATCAACGCTTCGGTTACTAAAATCCGTATCCGGCCAATAGCGGAGATTGAACCTCAGGTCTACGCCCTCGAACGGGTCTTCAGCTACATTAGGTTTCACGTCCACCTCGGATGAATCGGATTCGGATATTGGTTCCTGAATTTCTTCAGATTTAGGCTCCCGGATACTGCTCGGCGGAAGCTCAATCGTGGCTGAGCAGGCGGCAAGCACCACCGCAAACGCAGGAAGCCACATTTTCTTGTTTCGTAAGAGGGATCCTAGCATTCCGTTGCTCCTCGCTTTTCGTAGGGTTGGGACGCCTCTCCAGTTCCATTTCCGACGAAACGCGATGAGAGGCGTGTTCGGTAATATGACGCCCCATATGCCCGTCCGCTTACTTGAATTTGAGAGCACTTAACGATTACTTATCTTAAGTTGAACCGGATCCAGGCTGAGCTAGGCGCGATTACTTCTCTTCGACCGCTTCTACTGGCTCCGCTTCCGATTGCGCTGAATCAGCCGCGATTGGTTCCGCTCCGGTCGCGTTCTCCTGCTCCAGGGAACGAAGAGAGCGCTGCAATCCGCCGACTTGAAGCCGGCCGCGGACCGAACCCGGCGCCATGAGAAGCACTCCAATAACGATTCCCAGCACAAGCGTGACCATGAGCACCAGCGCCAGTGAGCCGTCAATGCTCCAAAATAGGAAGCTGATGGTGATTGGCTGGTTATTCTGAACCGCAAATACAGTAACCAGAAGGGCCAGGATTAGAGCGACGACGAAAAATATTCGCATTTCAGCAACTCAAAAAGGAGCGGTTTGGCCCAATCCTACGGGGCAGTAAGCGCAGTGTCAACAACAAACGATTCGGTCCAGTCTAGAGAGCAAAGCGTACGAGTAGGCCAAGCAGCAGGGCTAATCCAACCGAAGTTAGCGTGCCGATCAGGAAGTACTCCGCAAATGCTTCGTCATTGAAAAGTGGGAATCGAGCCGCGGCCTTGGCCGCGATCACGAATCCAACCGCAGTGAAGGCCCCACTCGCGACGAGCACAAATGTGACCATGCGCTCCAGCACCCCGATTACTTCTCCGGCGCCGCCGTCATCCGCGCTCTCACCGATTTGCCCCGGTCGGACCATATCTACAATGCTGACCGTGATCATCGTGGCCCATCCCCAGAGCGCAACGACGCTAAAGAGGATCAGAGGCGCCATAGCCCCAATTTGAACTGGTCCTGCCAGTAAATTCCCACCGCGCGGTTGCCGAACCAGGAGCCATATTGCGAGAAAGAGAATCCCAATGACGAACGGGATCAAATGAGTGTGTGGAAGGCCATTAGGCTTCTCATTTCCCATGTCTATGCGCAACCGACGCCGTAAAACGACCACTCCGAGTTCGTTCAGTACGATTCCCAGGCCCACAACCAGAAAGCCAACCGGCCGCGGTCCGCCGAAGAGCAGCAGGATGATCCAGAAAGCGAGCCGTACCAATGTGCGTCTGAGCCGCCAATTGGCACGAAATCCTTCGACCATTCTGGCGCGTGACTGAAAACCGTACTCGGTGAGCAAAATGGGGAGCACGGCTAGGAGGACCAGAGACACTTTAGGACTCATCCGTTAGCGCACGCTCGATCTGAGCGCGCCATTCTCTTGTCGCGGATCGCAGCTTCTTAGCCCCCGCTGCACGCAGGTGTTGGCTCACGGCGCTTGGCGTTATTGAGAGGTATTCCGCCACTTCACGCCCCTCCAGGCCTGAGGCGGAGAGATCGACAACTTCCCTTTGCCGCGTCGTCCAGCGGCTCCGTATGACACCGTAGAGCAGGGAATAGATCTCAAACGGGGCCTCTGGCCCATCAGCCTGCACTTCTACCGGCGTACGTCGCTCTACCGCCCGCTCAATGGCTTCTCGGGCATTGTGAAAGCAGCGGCCGTCCATTCCGATGGCCTGGCTGCGCAGTGCAGTCTCCAGTGCCCCAACCCCTATGCCGAAGCGCAATTCGGCTGGAAAGGCGTGCATTCGCAATGTGGCCAAAATGAGGTCTAAGCCGTCTGCCGCGCTCAGCAGGCCTTGAAACTCATCTCCGACCGTAAGTACGAATTCTGCCGCAATATCGTTGTCAAATGTGGTGTTGACGTCCCGCAGGCCTCCCCCCAACCGATCTTGAAGGTCGCTTCGGTCGCCCGCGC
>CAYZXF010000151.1:0-5926 GCA_964482355.1 uncultured Anaerolineaceae bacterium
GGCGAATGCGGAGAAGGCTTCTGGCTGGCTGGAGAAGAACGCGATCGTTGTGACGGCGCTCAATCCGTTGATTGGATACAGCCAGGGCGCCGAGCTGGTGAAAGAAGCGCTTCAGCACAATTCGACCGTCGGGTCCGTCGCCAAGGAGAAGGTTCAGTCTAATACTTTGATGCACGTTGGCGAGGATCGACCGCTTACGGAAGAGGAGCTCGAAACAGCGCTGGGAGACATGCGCCGATTGACCGAAGGCGGTATTCAAGGATGAGCCGCTCGCACAAGAAAACTTGATGTGCATGGAATCCTGATATCACCCGATCAGCTTCAACAAATGCTCGGGCATGTCGCCCATGAAGCGCCGATTGAAGCATGCGGCCTTCTTGGCGGTTCCAACTCCCAGGTACAGCAAGTAGTTCCGGTCAAGAACGCAGCCGAAAGCCAGGTCCGCTACCGCATGGATCCGGCAGAGCAGGTCGGTGCGTTATTTGGCTTTGAGGAACGAGGGATAGAGCTGGTTGCCATCTACCACTCTCACCCTTCAGGGCCGCCCGGCCCGTCCTCCATCGATATCCGCGAGGACGCGTATCCCGAAGTGTTCCAACTCATTTGGATCTTAGAAGCGGGGGACTGGGTGTGTCGCGCCTACCGTTACGGTGATATCGGAGCGGTCGAAGTACCACTTGGTCTGGGCTCAGGCGATGAAGAGCACGGCGGCCAGGACCAATAGCGAAACCCCGGCAAATTCGTAGACCAAACGCGTGCTGAGAGACTTCTGCACCAGCGCCACGAGCAGGCCGATAGACACGTATGTAGTAAGACCCACCACCAACGCGACCTGCATCGGGCGAGTGGGCCAATAGTGCAATCCCCACGCAATTTGAGATGCAATTAGTCCGCAGGCAATCGAGTAGGGCAAGATCGCTCTATTTGCAGATTCCAAATTCAGCGCACGCCAACATACAATCGTGCTTGCTGCAAATATGGCGGGCACACTGAAGACAGCCCTGAGCCCGCCCGCAAGAGCGGCGAATGCTACTCCAACGACAAGCACGACACCCAAAGTTCGCAAACCGATAGTTGCGCCGCGAGCCCGAGGGTCGCGCTCGTCGAATACAAGAAATTCGGCGTATAGAACCCCTACCAGCAAACTTCCAGAAAAGACCAGCCCAATGAACCATGCCGAACCGACCGGCAGTTGATTCAAGGCCGCGCCCAATCCAAGCGCCGCCAGGCCCGGTAGCAGTCCAACCGGATACTCGAGATCACGAATGAGCGCCAGAGGATGGGAGCGCAGAACCCAGAGGGCTCCAGTAGCGGCCAGAGCCGCAGAAAGCGAAAGCATCACGACTCGAACATCGATGCTTACCGGTACAAGCAGACCAAACAGGGCCAGCTCGGTTTCCAGGCTCGGAAGAGTGACAATTCGTATCAGCGCGTAGGAGATGAGAATCAATGCGGTGAGCGCGCCGACACGATCTCGATTGGGTTGCGGGAGGGGGGTTGCGAGTTCCACAATCGCTAGCCGTGACGGCGAAATCTGGCCAAGAATATGGTCATCACGTATCCAAGCCCGGTAATTCCAAACTGCCAGAGGTTTGGCATAGATTTGGAGCTGCCGCGAGTACGATCAACGAGCGTGTACGGGATTTCGACTACATCGAGGCCTTTGACTCGGCAGGTGTGTAGGAAATCGATGAAGTAGGCTCCATAGCCGATTGGAAGCAAAGTAACCTGATCGAATACTTCACGGCGAACTATGATGAATCCGCTATCGTAGTCCTTTATTCCGCCTCCCAGTATGGTCGCCGCCAGCCAGTTGATCATGCGGCTGGTGACAACTCTGAAACGCGGCCGATCATCAATCCCTCCGTCTACGTAGCGTGATCCGACGACAACCGGAGACTGGTGAATCATCTCAATCATCTCCGGCAGCCGCTCGGCAGGCATGCTCATGTCGGCATCCATCCAACCAACAAGATCGCCGCGCGACTCAATGATTCCACGATTAATTGCGCTGGCTAAGCCTCGCGTATTTCGTCTCCGAATGACTTTGACCCGCGGATCAGCCAGCTGCTCCACGAACTTCCAGGTGCCATCTGGGGAATCGTCGTCGACTACGAGTATCTCGATTGGATCGACTACCGAATTGAGAATTGACTGGATCCGATCTTCGATGGTCTCCTTTTCGTTGTAGGTCGGGAGGATGATCGAAACGAGCCCGGGAGGGTTTTCGTCGACGCGCTCGGCCGCGGAGGTTTCGCCGGGCTCTGCCGCTGATGATCTAGCGAGCTCGGGCTCGACTACTTTATCTGGCTCGGCCACAGAATAGCGCATTCCAGGTAGCCGAATTCAGCTCGGCGTCAATTTCAGGAAACGGGAGCACGGCGGCAAGCTCGATGCCAGCTTGCTCGAAATGGCGTTCAAGTTCATCGGAAAAAAAGTATCGCATGGAATGCTGCTCTTCCCAGATCTCAGTCTCGCCTGCCAGCTCTAAATGATAGTCTACGGTGCAGATGTTGTAGACCGAATCGAGGGTGGGGGTGGCAACTCGCGTAAGCACACCGTTTTTAGTCTCCACCGTCTTGGATCGATCGGAGGGTCGTGTCTCGACTACCGCCGGACCGTACCAGACGTCGCCAATAAATAGCCCCCCGCCTTTAAGGTGACCTGCCACAGTATGCAAGGCTTTTCTCAAGTCGTCGTCGTTCGTTTGATAGCCGAGTACCGCAAACATCATGAGCACAACGTCAAACTTGCGCCCTAGTTCAATGTCTCTCACATCTCCATGTACGAATTCGGGAGCATTGGAGGCATCAGCCTTGAGCCTGGCTTCGGCCAGCATTGGTTCGGATCGATCGACGCCGGTCACGATGTATCCGCGCTGGCTCAACGGAATGGAATGCCCGCCGGTGCCACATCCGAGATCGAGAATGGTGTTCAGGCCTCCATCGCCATATCGACGGACGATTTCTTCGATCAAATCGCATTCGGCCTTGTAGTTCTTTTCAGAATAAAGGGCATCGTAAAAGGAAGCATATTGAGTGCCGAAAGCCTCCGGACTCACGCCAAAACCTCTCGAACAGCCTCACAAACCTGGTCCAATTGGCTCTCGGTGAGCGCCATTCCAGATGGGAGGTAGAGGCCCTGTTTTGAGATTCGGTCGGCTACCGGATACTGCTCTCCCTCAAAGAGGCCTAGATCGCGCAGGACCGGTTGATCGTGCATTCCTACAAAGAAAGGCCGGGTTTGAACTTCGTGCTTGAGAAGTCTCTCGGCGAATTGAGAGGCGTCGAGCCCACTACCTTCCTCAAGCTCAACCGCGTACATCCAGTAAACGTGCCTGGCCCAAGGCTGCTCTACCGGGAGCTTCAATCCGGGAATTTCATTCAAGCGTTCCGTGTATGAAGTTCCCATCCAGCGCTTACGCTCGACGATGTCATCCACTCGTTCCGCTTGGCCCAGTCCAACCGCGGCTTGCATGTTTGTCATACGAAAGTTGTACCCAAGCTCCGTGTGCCAGAAGCGCCTGTCGGTTCGATAACTCATGTTTCTGAGGCTGCGCAAACGATCTGCCGTGGACGAATCGTTGGTCAGAACCATGCCCCCTTCACCAGTCGTGATGAGTTTATTGGCGTAAAAACTGAACGTGCTCAGGTCGCCCAGGCCGCCGGCCCGCTTCCAGCGCTCTTGCTCGCGGCCTCGATTTGTCAAGTACTCGGCCCCATGGGCTTCCGCTGCATCTTCAATGACCATCAAGCCATGAGCATTTGCTAGTTCGTGCACGCGATCCATGTCTACCGGATGCCCATAAATGTGAACGGGCATGATTGCTTTTGTTCGATCGGTGATCTTTGCTTCGATTTGATCGACGTCCATGCACCATGTCACTGGATCACTATCCACCAGCACGGGAACTGCGTCGTTGTATACGACTCCTAGGGCGCAAGAAATGATTGTGAATGAGGGCATGATCACTTCGTCACCGGGCTTAAGCCCGATCGCTCGCAACGCCAATTGAAGAGCTAAGGTTCCGTTGCTTACTGCAATTCCATGTTCGACACCGCAGTATGCGGCCCATGCGGTCTCGAATTCGCCGATGAATCGCCCTGCGGAAGAGATCCAGCCCGTGTCCAGGCACTCCTCCACATATTTCTTTTCCCTCTCGCCAACCACCGGTTCGTTTACTGGAATCATAACGACCGATTATCCTATCATCAGCACGCTCAGGCTTGCAACAACCCAATCGCGGTTCTTAGTATTTCTGTACTAGCCTACTAGCCTCCGCATGCCCCAGGTGCTAACATTGCGCCCACTGGCTCAAACGCGGATCGTTGTGAGGGACGATCCGCACCCAATCAATGCTTCGATCAATCGTTCGCAACCACTGGGCAGCGGTGCTGGTCACAGCGCTTACCCTCACAGGGATTCCGACCCTCGCGCTCGCCCATGCCGGCACAACTCACATTGTTGAGATTTCGGAGGATGGCTTCTCTCCGGATCTTACAGAGATTTCGGTTGGTGATTCAATCGAGTTCATTAATACCGGAGAACTTGATCACTGGCCAGCCTCCAACCTTCATCCCACTCACGAACTGTATCCAGATTTCGTTGCACGTCGTCCCATACTTCCCGGGGCTAGTTGGACCTTTACTTTCTTTCAAGCCGGGCTTTGGGGCCTCCACGATCATTTAAGCCCTCAAAATATTGGCCAGGTCGTAGTCTTGCCAGATACCCACCAAGGATCGGTTGCTCAATCGGAACCTGTAGACGAAGTCACTGGAACCGGCTTAGTTCGCGTTTACAACGCAGCTCGTATGTTCATTACGCGTATCTTTGATGCCGCGAAGCTGTTCGTTAGTGAGGCTTTTTCGCGCTCGGCAGCATCCAATGATTCTGCACCCTCCGCTGCCCCAGGACAGTTGAATACCGAATTCCGGCCTCCTCCTGACGCTGATCTCGAGACCGTCTATCAGGAGGTAGACACCGAATGTGCAACCGACGATTTTGATTGCTTCGAGGGATATTTTCGACAACAGGTAATTACCAATGGCCCTGAGATCGCGGTCGAGTTGGTAAATCGCCTTCGCGAAGATGGGATCGTCAGCTCCGTTGTCGACGAGCACCAGCTAGCCCACCGAATCGGGCGGCAGACCGCTGAATCTTACGGTGTCAATGAGAAGGCATTTCTACTGTGCCCAATGGAGAGCCTGAACGGTGGGTGCCAGCACGGTTTCTTTGAATTCGTGATTGCCAGAACGGAGAACACTTCAGAAGCAGCCGATTTGATCTGCCAGTCGCTGCAGGATGGCTACTCATCAAAGTTCCAGTTTTATTGTTACCACGGCGTTGGGCATGGAGTCATGATGGCGGCAGCCTATGACTTGACACGCGCGCTGGATTCCTGCGACACCTTCGATACCTTTATGGCTCAGGACGGGTGCTGGCAGGGAGTCTTCATGGAAAATGTCGCCGGCTGGATGCGAGGGGTTGCTCGCGAGGGCGTCTTTGTTGAGAGCGATCCGCTCGCTCCTTGTAACGGGTTGGCCGAAAAATACCAGCACGAGTGCTACATTAATCACTCTGGCTACTTGATATCTTTCTTCGGGGACAAAGTTGAATTAGCCACCAATGCCTGCTTGGAAGCAGCGAATGACGACGTGTCATCATGCCTTCAGAGCATTGGTCTGATGGTAACGAATCCGGTTTGGCAGGCTAACTTTATCGAAGATCTAGAGAGCCGTTCTTTTGAAGACGCCTCGTGGGAGATCTGCCTCATGTTTCCTGCTGGCCACCTCGATCAATGTGTGCTCGGCGCGATTGACAATATCCACAATTTTGATGACCAGGATATTTCACGGGCGGAGACTTTTTGCAATACAGTGGATGAGGAATACCGAATGCTCTGCTACGAAAGAATGGGCGTCAATAT
>CAYZXF010000152.1:0-8385 GCA_964482355.1 uncultured Anaerolineaceae bacterium
AGCAACAGGTAAAATCCAGCTTCCGCCTGGCTGGCCTAAACTGGGTTTAGAGCTTTGGGCAAGAGAACGTACTCTTCCATCGTAATTTTCGTCTTTCTGGCGGTTGCGCTAGGATGCAACCTGTCCGGCACTGTCGCGCCCGCATCCACAACCCCCTTGAGTGGAAGAGTTTCCGATTCACCCGCTCTTGGTGACCCAATCGCTACCCAAAAACCCGGACCGTTGGCGCAGGCAGGCCCGTCGCAGGCGACTGCCACACCTACGCTCGCGACCGAGGTACAGGCGGGGATCGCGACCGCGACGGAAGTAATCTTCGAAGTTGGGGGTGAAATCACCATCCCATACCTGCGAGGCCTCCAGATCAGTGGAAGTCAGATCACGTTCGAGGAAGAACTCCCAAACACGTTCTTTTATCAGCAGCACCTCGTAAGCTATATCTCGGAAGGCAACAAGATTTATGGCCTGCTGACAATCCCCAACGCTGAACCGCCAGAGAATGGCTTCAAGGCAATTGTCTTCAACCACGGGTACATTCCACCGGCCGCCTACCAAACCACGGAACGGTATGTTGCTTACGTTGATTATCTGGCGCGGAATAGCTTTGTTGTCTTCAAAATTGACTACCGAGGTCACGGAAAGTCAGACGGCGAGCCGACCGGCTCGTACTTCTCCCCCGGGTACACAATCGATTCCATTGCCGCGCTCAAGAGCTTACAGACTCTGGATTTCGTCGACCCACATGGAATCGGCATGTGGGGTCACAGCATGGCTGGCAACCTGGTCCTGCGGGCGATGCTGATCGAACCGGACATTCAGGCCGGAGTAATCTGGGCCGGGGCGGTGTACAGCTACGACGATCTCGTTGCCTATGGAATTGACGACGACACATTCCGGCCGGTGGCGACCCCGGAGGGATCGGACCGACCTAGAAGGTCGCAGCAGATTTACGATGTTTATGGGCGGCCAGATTCACGAAATACTTATTGGCAAGCCGTCTCACTGACCGAAAACATCGACTTCCTTAGTCGCCCACTGCAGCTCCATCATGCGCAGGACGACCCGGTCGTGAGCATTCGTTACTCGGAAGACCTCGCGGCCGAATTGCTGGCGAACGACAAGGAGTATGAGTTCTATTTATACGAAGCGGGGGGGGCACGACCTGTTCTCACCGTATTTCGACCAGGCGATGCTTCGGACAGTCAATTTCTTCAGAGACGAGCTGTAGCCAGCAGGCCTAGGGAACGGTGTATAGGTCGCTAAGGCGTAGCTGTCTCCGTTGGAGTTGCGGTTGGGGTCAATGTGGGCGTCGATGAAGCGCTCGGAGTCGAAGTTGCTGCCGAGCCGCCGACAATAATTAGCACGTAGACTTCATCGCCGAAGAACGTCCCGCTAGCATTCGTCATGCGCCAATTGCCGCGATTGGTGCCGGTCGTGCTGGGCGCGGTCATGGGGACGGAGATGTCGACCTCGTTCCCTGGTTGGACATCGGTCGCAAGCGATACTGAAGAACCACCCATTACCTCCCCACTTGTGAAGTTGAAATTGAAGCCCGCTTCCCAGGGACAGGAGCCACTGTTTCGAACCCGCCAGGTCTTGGTAAATTGCTGACCTGGCGTCATGGTCGTATTGTCAGGAACGGTCACATCGGAAACAAAAGCCAGGCCGTCGCACGAGTCGACGGGAATGGTTGCGATGACCGTCGCCGCGACGGCGTTCGTTGCCGCGGGTGCGTTCGTGGCGGTCGGAGTTGGTGTCATGGTCTCAGTGGGGGTATTTGTCGTCATGGCCAGCGCAGTTTCGGTCAATCCAGCCGCGAAGGTGGCAACCGCCTCGGTCTGAATCTGCTCAACCGTGAAGGTCGGAGTCGCCTCTTCGGCGCTCGATCCGCAGGCCGCCAGCAGCAAGCCGACAGTTAGGGAAATAGCAATCGATCGAAGCGAAAGTGCGCGCGGTTCCATTGGAAACCTCCGTCACGATGTGTGACTAGTGAGATACGAGGGGCGAGTCTACCGCAAGAATGGTCGCAGTTCGAGAATTCCTGGAAAAAGAAAAGGCGCCCTTTTAGGCGCCTTCTGGTTCAGGTAGCGGGGGTCGGATTCGAACCGACGACCTTCAGGTTATGAGCCTGACGAGCTGCCACTGCTCCACCCCGCAGCGTTTTTCGCCATTTGGCGATGCGGCCGGGATTATAACATACGGCTATCCACCACCGAGCAATGCCAGCCAAACCTCCCAGGTCGTAGGCGGTTCTACTGGCGCTTCTGGCGGCTGCGAAACGACAAACTCAGGCTCGTCGACCGGCAACGGCACGACGAGCCGCTCGCCTTCTTGGACCATCTTTGCCTGGGAGCGCGCCCAGGCTTCGATGCTGGCGTCGTCTCCAGCACCTGCGATATTTTGTTCCAGGTCTTCATTCAGAGTTTCCAGTTCATAGACCTGGGTAGCCAGCGTACGCGCATCCCGCTCCATCCGACGTGCGTCGGTCATTCGACGCGTGAGATCGCCCATAATGAGAGTCCCCACGATGAGCGCTGCCAACAACCAAAAGGTCGAGATCTTTCCTGGTCCGTCACTCATATGGCGAGACATATTACCGGAGGCAAGATGAAGCGGCAACCCTCATCTTACACGTGCAAGACATGCGCCAAAATCACGCACTGGCGATTTCTACAATCCAAGCGCGGGTCTAGTTTAGGCGCTTGAAATCAGCAGAACCTAGTGTTTAGTTTCCCGGCGCGGGATTGGCGCAGCTGATTTAAATATGAAGGCCCCGATCACTCGGGGCCTCATGCCGAAGGTGGGAGTCGAACCCACACGCCCGCAAGGGGCACTGCGCCCTGAACGCAGCGCGTCTGCCAATTCCGCCACTTCGGCGCCGTGCCATTCTACCCCGCGGCACCCAACGGATGTAGTCGGCTTTGCGCAGGGGTTTTTGGTGGCGCGCCTCGCGATCGCGGGCTCGCGGCGAGGTCAGGCCGCCAGTTTCTCCGTGGCTTCTTCGAGACGGAGGCTGATCACCTCGCTGGCCTTGTCTTTGTTCAGGCTAATTCCATAGAGTACGGCGGCTTCCTGTATCGTCGCCCGATTATGGGTGATGACCAGGAACTGCGTGTCTTCACTCAGTTCACGGAGGATCTCACCAAACCGTAGCACGTTACTCTCGTCGAGCATCGCGTCTACCTCATCCAAAACACAGAAGGGGGTTGGCGAAAGCTTAAGCAGCGCGAAGATCAGTGCAACCGCGGTCAAGCTGCGCTCGCCACCGGACAGCATCGCTAGCTCACGCGCTCGCCGCCCAGGGAGCCGGACTTCGATCTCAATGCCCGGTCGATCTGCGCCCTCCACGTGAAGCAGCCTCAATTTGGCCGCGCCGCCATCGAAGAGACGAGTGAAGTACTCCTCGAACACCAATGCGACGGCGTCGAATGTGACCTGGAACTGGCTTGCCATCTGCTCATCGAGCTCCACGATCACCTGCCTCAGGTGAACCTCGGCTTGATTTAGGTCTTCAATTTGATCAGAAAGGAAAGTAAATCGCTCGCGTACTTCATCGTACTCTCGCTTCGCAACCGGATTGATGGATCCCATCCTGCGCATCTTTCTGCGCAGTTTTTCGACCTGTTTGTCCAGGCCATCCGGGACAATATCGATCCGCTCTAGGTGCGCTACCAGGTTCTCAAGCGGCAATGGATCCTGGCCTGTAGCACCTTCATACAGTACCAGCCCAAAGTCTTCCTGCAAGCGCCGCTCCATTTCGATCGATTGCTGCTTGAGGCGCGCTAGATCGATTTGCGTAGACGTGTAGCGATCTTCCGCCTGCCGGCGTGCCTCCCGGCTTTCAGATTCATTGACGAGAATTTGCGATCGTTGATCGTCAGCCGCCGCCATTGTCTTATCCAGGTTCGCCAGGTCATCCCTTACTGTCGAGGATTGGGTCAGCTCGAGCTCCAATCTCTCTTGTATCTCTTGCATTCGCTCTCGAGTCCGCGTCTGTTCCTCCGAATTTCGGACCAATTGGTTGTGAATTTCAGCCAATCGTCCTGAATAACTGTGGAATTGCTCCTGTAGGCTATTGGCCTTAGCCTGTGAAGCCTTAACCACCTCGCCCGAAAGGCCGGCGCGAATCTCTGCTTCCAGCCGCTCGCGCTGCTCGACGATCTCATCGCGCTCCGTCTTTAGCCGCTCGATTTCTCCAGCTACTAATCTGATTCGCTCTTTCATCTGCTCCGGGTTCTCGAGCGATTTCCCGTTTGATGAGACCAGCACCTGACCGGCCGGATAGAACACTTCTCCTGACAGGGTTACCACCCGCGCGTCGAGAGGAAGGTCCTCCAGTACACGCCTGGCAGACGTCCGATCTCGCACCACAAGGGTCCGGCCCAGCAGCATCTCTATGGCGTCGTCATAATCCCTCGATGTAGACACAAAATCTACCGCTCGCCCCAAGCAATTCGGATCCCCGGGGACCTGGAGCGGCGGCAGCTTGCGCTGTCGAGCCAGCGGGAGCAGCCCCAACTTTCCGTTTGGGTGTTCACCGGTAAGCCAGTCCAGCGCCGACTCGACCTGAGCTGAGTCTTTGAATACCACTCCACGATCGAATCCGTCCAGAACGGCCAGGATTGCCGTTTCGTACTCGGCCTTAACCGTTAGATTGGGCCCCAAATCACCGACCAAACCGGGCAATGCGCCGCGGTTTGCGGCCTCCTGCATGCGCTGCACAAACTGATCAGAGTCGAGCACAGCCTTGGACGCTACCTCCAGCTTCGCCTCCAGCGAGGCGAGTTTCTGAGATTGTCCCAGGAGCTTACCTTCCAGCTGCTCCTGCTGGTGTTTAAGCTGGCTGCGATCCTGTTCGGCTTGCGCCTCGGATCTGGCTTGAATAAATCCTGGAAGAGATTGAGTCCTGGCCTTGGAACTCACTTCCTGCTTGGCTTGAGCCAGCCGGTCACCCACATCAGACTTGGCGGTTTCTAAGCCAACGATTTCGCCGTCGAAGGATCGCTCCTCATCCTGGAGCCAAACCAGTCGCTGTTCTGCTATCGCAAGCTCCCGGGTGAGGGTTTCCCGCTGCGTTGCGACTTGTCTTACTTTCGCCGCCAGGCTGGTTCTTCGCTCCCGGAGTTCGCTTACTTGTTCACCAGTTTCATGCAGCAAGCGCGTAGCTGATTCGGTTTCGCTGAGAAGCTCCTTCCGCTCTTGAGCAGCGATTTCCGCTTTTGATCTCGCCGATTGGAGCCCGTCATGAAGCAGATACCAGTGGTGCCCATACCACTTTTCGAGAGCGCGTTTCAAATCCACCAAGACAAGATCATGGGCCTCAGCCTGCTCTGCCTGGCGCTCGAGACTCTTTAATCGGGGCCGAATTTCAGACAGTATATCCTTCACACGATCGAGGTTTAGCTTTGTTTTCTCCAGCCGACGGAGCGATTCCTCACGCCTGACTCGGTGGATCGTGATTCCGGCCGCTTCTTCAAAAAGCTTGCTTCGCTCTTCCACTCTGAGCGAAAGCACTGAGTCCACCAGCCCCTGACCGACGATGGTGTAGGTTCGTTCGGCCAAGCCGCCGCTTGCGAGCAGCTCCTGAATGTCACGCAATCGAACCCGCTGGCCATTTAGCAGATACTCGTTCTGGCCGTCGCGATGCGCCCTCCGGCCGATGCTGACCTCTGTATAGTCGATGGGCAGCCAGCCCTCCGAGTTGTCGAAGGTTATGGTGGCGGCCGCCATGCCCGCTCTAGACCTTCCCTGCGATCCGGCAAAGATCATGTCTTCCGTCTTGCGTCCCCGGAGCGATCGATACGATTGTTCCCCCAGCACCCAACTGATGGAATCAGCGATATTCGACTTGCCCGACCCGTTTGGCCCGACGACCGCAGTTATGGTGTTTGCGAAATCAAAGCGGGTTTTGTTGGCAAAGCTCTTATAACCTTGTAATTCCAAGGACTTGAGACGTGCCGGAGACCCAGAATTTTCTTTCATACCTCACCCTTCTGAAGAATTCTCAATGCTTCTGAAGCTGCTGCCTGCGCAGCCTCCTGCTTGCTCTTACCGCGTCCACGTGCGGCAGGTTGATCGCCCACGCTGACTTCCACAACAAATTCCCGATCGTGATCGGGACCGCTGGTTTCGATCGTGCGATAGCGTGGGGTCTCACCTCTCTCGGCCTGCGCCCAGATTTGAAGCAGGCTGCGGCCATCCATCAAGCTCTCATCCGCCATTGCCTGACTCACCGCCTGCGGCAGCTTGGGCTCCAGGAAGCTGGCCACAGCCTCCAGCCCTGAATCAATATACAGGGCGCCCATCAATGATTCAAAGGCATCACAGAGCAGCGCTTGGCGGGCTCTCCCCCCGGAGGACTCTTCTCCATGCCCCAACAACACGGCTTCTCCCAGTTCAATTTCCTCCGCAAAGGTCGCAAGCTGCTCAGTGCGTACCAGCGCTGAGCGCAGTCGCGTGAGCTGACCTTCGTCCATCTCCGGATAGTGGCGATAGATCCAGGCGGCAATAAGAAAATCGATCGCCGCGTCTCCTAAAAATTCCAGCCGTTCGTTGTCCTCCTGGATCTCGGGGTTTTCATTTACGTAGGAACTATGAGTCAGTGCGCGCCGAGCCAGCTGCGGATCATTGAAATGCAGCCCAGCCTTCTGAACAAATTCTTTCGGCGTCAGCATCAAACAGCCTGAATCAATGGAACGCGGATTTCCCATACCAAAGGATGAGTTAGCCGCGTTCCTGGTTCCGTTTACCCGCCACGGGGCGGGATTTTAGCTTGAGAAGGCTTGAAAAGCTAGAACCGCATTGTGGCCCCCAAACCCAAATGCGTTGCTTATGGCTACATTTACTTTGCCCTGGCGGGCTTCGTTCGGGACGTAGTCCAGGTCGCACTCAGGGTCGGGCGTGCTGTAGTGGATGGTGGGCGGAATGACGTCATCACGGATGGCCAGCATGCAGAAGATCGCCTCCAGCGCTCCTGTGGCGCCCATCATGTGCCCGGTCATGGATTTAGTTGACGATATTGGGATGTCATAAGCCACTTCGCCAAAGGCGGTCTTGATGGCACGCGTCTCTGACAGATCGTTCAACGGTGTGGCTGTACCGTGCGCGTTGATGTAATCCACCTGATCGGGAGCGACGCCAGCCATCTCAATCGCATTGGCCATCGCCGCAGCACCGCCTGCGCCGTCTTCGGCAGGTGCGGTTATATGGAAGGAGTCCGAGGTGGAGCTGTATCCCACCAACTCTCCAAGTATCTCGGCACCTCGATCGCGCGCTCGATCCAGGTCTTCCAATACGAGGGCTGCCGCCCCCTCCCCCATAACCAGTCCATCTCGATTCTTATCGAATGGGGCAGGCGTGTCCGAGTAGTCTTCATTGTGTCGCGACATCGCCCTGAGTCGATCGAAGCCGCTTATGCCTATGCGGCTTATGGTGGCGTCCGAGCCGCCGGCCACCGCCACGTCAATCCCACCTGAGCGGATCATTGCAGCCGCCTGGCCAATCGCGTCCGAGCCGGAAGCACATGCCGAGGCGATAGAAAAGCTCGGGCCCTTAAATCCATTTCTAATCGAGACCAAGCCGGCTGCGCCATTTGACATGAACTTCGGGATAATGAACGGGGTGACTCTGCGAGGCCCTTGCTCTAAAAAGACGATCGTGGCCTCCTCAACACTGATCATCCCACCCACCGCGGAAGAAATAATTACTGACGCTCGGCTTGCCTCTTCGGGCTTTACTTCCAGCCCAGCTTGATCGATGGCTTGCTCTGCGGCCGCAATACCGAATTGTTGAAAGCGGTCGATCCGCCTGACCTCCCGTTTCTCCATATAGTCTTCTGGATCGAATCCCTTCACTTCACATGCAATTTGAACCAGCAGATCCCCGGTCTCAAAAAGCGTGACTGGGCCAACCCCGGACACACCTTCAACGATGTTGCTCCAGCTTTCATCCACTGAATTGCCAACCGGAGTAACAGCCCCCATGCCTGTTATCACCACGCGTTTCATCTGATGCGATCTCCACTCACCATTTGTTCCATATTCTGCATTCTCCCTTGAATATTTTATCCCTTTGGCAAACAGAACTGCTAGTTTTTAGTCCGTTCGAGCGCACCGCTGCTCGTCCCAACGGGCCAACTTTCGGGCCCGGATTTGAATCCCGATCCGGTCAGTACCGCCACCACCGGATCCTGAATTGGGGGAAGTGAATGCTTCAGTACTGGCCAGATGACGGCCGAGGTAGGTTCCACGAGAAAACCTCTCCGCGCGAGCTCGCCCAGGCCGCGCTTGATCTCGGCTTCCTCCATAGCTATTATCGTTCCTCCGGTCTCGTCAACCGCTCGGAGCACCGCCTCTCCACGAAGCGGCTGAAGGATGCGAATTCCTTGCT
>CAYZXF010000153.1:0-2879 GCA_964482355.1 uncultured Anaerolineaceae bacterium
ATGTAGACTCTTGCCCCAGGTGGAGCAATCTCATTAACAAATTCGATTGCTTCCCTGTACGATGTCACCCAATAGTCGAGCTCGTAATTCCGGTAGGCCTTGTTGACACCTCCGACTAGCTCGTTGTAATACACGTACTCATAGGGATGCAGTCGAACAATACTGATCACTCCCGGGAGCAGGATAATTGCAACGGCGAGCGCCACAATTGCTTTGGATTGTAAATGACGCAATAGTTTGTCGATCGCCAAAGCTGTGAAAAGGAACAACGGCGGGAGTATGAAGAGATAATGTCGCGCATTGTCATACAAGTATGTAGCAGTTGCCATCGCCATGATCAGCGGAATCAGTATCCAGAGCATCAAGAGGAATTTCTCCTGCCAGTCTTTCGATCTGCGGACGACCTGTTGACCCACTAGAATAAGGCCCGATATCCCCAAGAAGAGGGCGGGGATTGTGAGCTGGGCTCCTAAGAAATAGGGAATGAAGTATCGCGGTAGATCAGTGCTCCAACGGACAATCCCATTGAAAAGGACGGGAGCGGCGATTCCGACATCGCTCATCCCCGTGATGGTCTCCCAGTACCGCTGGAGTGGAGCGCCCCATAGGTACGGCCAGGTCGCATAGGCCGCAATCCCAGCGATCGCCCAGTAAAACATGAGCGGAATAATGGATCCCCTCTTTGTTTTCAGAACAGCCACAAGGCTAATAAGAAATCCCGCGAGCGGCCCGACTGGGCGAATTGACGTTGCGAGCCCAAGAATCACACCTGCGGCCAAGGTTGCTCTAAGCAAACCGGATGGCCGGATATTATTGAGTACAGGCGCGACCAGCAGAACGCCCATTAACAAAGCTGGCGCGAAGCTAATAATCGCGGCTGATCGTGCGGCCGAAGCATAAAAAACCTCTACCTTATTCAGGTACAGCTCGACGGGGAGTTCCGATCCCTCTTGAGCGATTGACAGGAATAATTTGTTGATCGGCCCCCATGCCTGCTGCTCGTGCGCCAGACGGGTCAGCTCTAGCAAACCGGGCCGGATCCAGCTCTGCAATGACAGCAGCTCAAAAGACATCATGATCGCTAGCAAAACAAGTATTACGATGAGAACTTTTCTGCCCCGACCGATTTTTCTGTAATGAGACGCGAAAGCAGTTCTTAGCTCTGATAAAGAACTGCGAGATCGATCGCGGCCAGACCCAACCCACATTCCTCGCGGATCAACTTTATCGACCATAAACATACCCAAAGCTATGCTCGCTAGGAAGAAGGCCAGGAACGGAGTGTCTTTTGGATTGATGAATGCGTGTCCGAATATCAGGGGCTGCGTCCCGAAGAGCAGTGTCGCAACTAACGCCGCCAGGGGGGAAGTCCACCGAAGCGCAATGTAGTAGAGGGAAGCGAGTGCGATCGGTAAGGACAAGAAGTAAACAAAGTGGCCGACATCATACGTCACCCAGCTTGGGACGACGACCTCTACTATCTCGGTCACGGCCTCTCGTACTGACGCATAGAACGGCCCATGGTAGCGGAACTCGTCAATCCCATATGACACTGCGCCGAGGGTCAGATACGCTGTGACCGCATGGCTGCCGAGATTTGCATTGTGTGGCTCATCGATGGACGGTCCGTAATCGTCCGCCAACACGAAGCCTATGATGACTGTTAGCATCAACGCGGCCAAGATCCAATTTGTGGGATTTCTGAACCAGTTTATCGAAGGGAGCGGTTTCATGACCGATTACCCTCTTTTTCTCACATACCAGAATCGGGTTGTGACTGTCATTGATCGAATTGCAAGGTTCAACCTTAGGCGAAGCCGGTCATCGGAATTCAACGGCTTTGCACTGATCTCCCTCACCAGGGTTTCTAACCACTTGAGCCAACCCCAGGTGCTCGCTTACCTCGAAAATAACTCGATGATCTTTTGGTACATACTAAGGTTTAAGTCATCCAATCTTGCACCTGCACCGGTGAACGCAAGTAGAAAGCCAACGATTGCTGTCATGATCGCAAATCCAAGAATGAGCATAACGGAAAAATACCGTCGCACAGGATATGCACTACCTGAGCGATACAAGTACCAGGATCCAACGGCCGCCGCCAGAGCCCAAAGTGGAACGGCGTCGAGCATAAACCGATCCGCTACCCAAAAGTAAAGCAGCGACGGAACAACCGCGAAGATGCCAGCAATTATTAGGACTCCAAGAATTCGGTTTAATTGACGACGGCGATCCCTACCTTGCTCTATCTCAGTGGACCGCTCGTTGACGGGCTTGAGTAGCCTCTCGCCGCTGACCAATTGGAACGCCAGATAACCTGCGAGAGCTATCGCCGGCGCGGCAAAGATTAAACCCGTGACATTTTGGATGCGATAGACACTCGGGATGTCGAGACGACTAACCAGTGAAGCGATCGGCGGTATTTCCTCCCAATTAGGACGGACGAAAGGGAAAATAGGGTGGCTTCGTAATGGAGCAATCGAATAGTAGAGGACATTTGGAAGCAGATACACAAGGTTGAAAATTTGGCCTTGCGCCATTAGCGCGTTATTGTCATTTGCCAATTGATAGCGGAAGCCAGTCTCTATGAAACTTCCGAAGCGCACATAGTTATAGAGGCCTAAAATAAAAAAACCCAGAGCCAGTGGCAACCCGAATGCCAAAAGTCTCTTTGCTCCTACAACCCAATTGCGCCGACTCTTCTCTCTTGAGAGCACGGAGATCGCCGTAAAAACTACTAGCACCGCTACTGCCCACCCTATGTTATGGGTCCTGAATTGGCCAAATATCCATCGTGCGGCTATTGCCAGCGGCCAGGCCTTTCTAGTGGCAGGCCTTTACATGGCACTTCCCGCGATGGGTGAATCGCGCATTCAATT
>CAYZXF010000154.1:0-4140 GCA_964482355.1 uncultured Anaerolineaceae bacterium
TTCGTATGCGAAAGCCGCCGGGCTCGGCGCTTTGACCAGCATCCCGGTCCTGGCACTGGGCTACCTGGCAGAAACCATCGCGGGCTTACCTCTCACTGCGTTTGACCTATTTGACGGGCTGGCTCGCGTTCTGCCTGGCGATGTAATTACTATCGGCATCGACGCGCTCGTTTCATTGATCACCACGCTGAACATTGGGCCGACTTCACAGATAGCGAAGGCCGCGGAACAGACCATGGCCTTGCTCATGTTTGTTGCCATTGGCGCTGCGTTCGGTCTTGGGGTCCGCTGGCTGGCAAGGGAGTTTCCTTCCGAGCTAACTGGTACTGGAGCTCGAGCCGGCGCGGTACTGGCCGGCGTCTTTTGGTTGGTTTCGGTTGGCGTTGGGTTTGCTCAGATTCACGTATTGTGGATCGGCCTGTGGTTTGCACTTTTATTTGTGGGCTGGGGATGGAGCCTGGGATGGGCAATCCGGCAGGCCGGGCCCGCTCTGGCCGGGGATCCGAACTCCGAATTATCACGACGTCAGTTTGTCGGTCTGCTGGGCGGCAGCGTGGTCACTATCTCGGTTGGATCCTGGGGTGTGGCTTCGCTGCTGGGAGGGAAAGACCAACCGACACCAGTCCAGGTGGAGATTTTGGATCCCGGGGATATGGCGGACACCACTCTGGAGGACACTCCCTCTATGGCGGAGTTGGACGCTCGCATCGATCCGGCTCCCGGAACGCGACTTGAGATCACTCCAAATGAGGATTTCTACCGTATCGATATCAACACCCGCAAACCTCAGCTGGTGCCGGAAACCTGGCGGCTGGAACTGAATGGCCTTGTGGATCGACCTCTGAGCCTGACCTTGGAGGAAGTACGCGCGATGCCGACCATCAGCTATCATCACACGCTTTCTTGCATCTCGAATCGGGTCGGTGGAGATCTCATCAGTACCACTCGTTGGACAGGCGTACGGGTCCAGGATGTACTTGCGATGGCCGGACTGAAGCCAACCGCCGAGGAATTGTTCATCGAGGCCGCAGACGGGTTCTACGAGAGCGTATCAATGTCGGACCTGATGGATGACCGCACGATATTCGCTTACGAGATGAACGGTGCGCCCCTGCCACACGAAAATGGCTACCCGTTGCGGATCATCCTCCCGCATCGCTACGGAATGAAACAGCCAAAATGGATTGTGAACATGGAAGTGTTGGATCAAGAGGGCCGCGGCTACTGGGTCGAGCGCGGCTGGAGCCCGGAAGCCTTTGTAAGAACTACTTCCGTTATCGACAACGTGGCCGCAGATGCCGCGGACGAGGAAATGGGAACCGTCCCTGTAGGCGGCATTGCCTATGCGGGAGCGAATGGGATCAGCAAGGTCGAGCTACAAGTGGATGACGGGCCGTGGTTGGAGGCCGAGCTGCGCGCCCCGCCGTTGAGCCATCTCACCTGGGTGCAGTGGCTCTACGATTGGCCACGTGAGACCGGCAGGCATGTGTTCAAGGTGCGCGCTTATGACGGCCTGGGGGTCTTGCAAGTTGCAGAGTCAAATCCGGTGCGTCCTGATGGGGCGACCGGCATTCACGAAGTACCCGCCTCGGCCTAGTTTATCTATTATCCTTCTGCCCGAGCATAGACAGCGACCTGCCAGAAAAACGTCTTACGGTAGAACACTCTGGTCAGGCCAACCTGGTCCAATATGCTCTGCACTCCGGCGTCGGAATGCACGAAGGTCCGAAATGGGCTGCGGCTGAACCAGAAGAAGATGTTCAAGACCCTGAACCCGATCTTGTTCCACCAAACGTACCGCGGATAAACGACCCCATAGAGTTTGCTCGCGCGAGCGGCGGATAGACCCACCAAGGACTTCATGTCGTGGTAGCAGCAGATCACGCGATCGAGGGTGACGATGCCGTGCGGCGGAAGGGTGTCAGCCAACTCGACAAAGTCGCCATGCTTAACCTCTACTTGTTCGCTCCAGCCTAGTTCTCGCGCTTCATCTTTGGCGGCCTTAGCAAAAGCGGTGGAAGCCTCAACCGCGGTCGCGGCACTCGCGCCGGCGCTCAGCATTGCGTGCTGGATGGCCCCCACTCCGCCACCGATATCCAGCAAGGTCAGGCCTTCCACTCCTTGATCGGTGAGGGCGTCAATTAGCAGCTGAGTCGTTTCAACCGGGCCCTGCTCGCGATAGGCCTCAATCTCATTCTCCGCTTCTTCGGAGTTGAATTCGAGCTCGATGCCTTCACATTGACAGCACTTCATAGCTCGAGATTATAGCCCTCACATACCATAACCAGCCTCTGTAGGAAACATGCTAGACTCAGCGCGCTGTGGAACTCGAGAGCGCACTTCTTATCATCCCACCTCAACCGGTACAAGCATTTTCCTACGCACTTCGGGAGGAATACGATCCCGAATCGTTTGCCAGGGTGCCAGCGCATTTCACAATCTTCTATCCATTTGTCGAGGCAGAGCAGTCGGACGAGGCGGCCGAAGTGCTGGGGCCGATTTGCTCCAAACACGCTCCTTTCGATGTGATCCTTGAGCGATACGGCCTGTTTGAAGACGCCGTGTTTCTTGAGCCCTCCGACCCTGCGCCGTTGACCGCGCTGTATAAGTCGTTGTCAGAAGCCTACCCCGACTACACGCGAAGGGACTACCATCCGCATTTAACCCTTGGAAGAGCTAAGGACCCATCCCAAATCCCGGTGCCGGATCCCCCTTCATTCACGTTTCTCGTCGACTCGATCCGCATCTACGTCGGTTCGCCTGAAGACCAGGTAGCTGCCTACATTCCACGGCTGACGATTCCACTCGGGTGAGGCTGGGATCACCTAATCCTCATGGATGCAATCTTCGAAATTTTCAAAGCCTACTTGATCCCCGGCTCGTTCGAGTTCCTCCTGATTGCATTCATCCTGGGAGTCGTACTGCTCTTTGCGCATCGCGAAACGCGCGTGTGGGGCACCAGCCTGCTGGCATTCTTAGCGGTTTTATATTTTTTACTCAGTCTGCCGCTGACCGCCAGGACCTTCGAACGCATACTGCGTGATCGGTCGGAACCGGTTCGGACGGTCGAGGCCGCACAGGGAGCCGAGGCGATTGTTGTGCTGGGAGGTGGGAGCGCAACGTACCGTGCAGGCGGCAACGAGATCAATGAGCTAAGCGATGCGACTGCCCTGCGTGTACTTGAGGGAGCGCGGCTGTATGAGCTGCTGGATCATCCGCCGGTGGTGGTGTCGGGAGGGACAGACGAATTGGCTGACGCGTTGACGCCGGAGAGCGTTCCCATGCAGCAGGAATTGGTGGATCTGGGTGTGGCATTGGAGCACATAACCCTTGAATCGATCTCGGGTGATACCCGCCAGCAGGCAGAGCAGCTAAATAAATTATTGGCAGCAAATGAGTTCGAGCATTTCATCCTCGTCACTTCTCCGATTCACATGCGGCGATCATTGGCCACCTTGCGGGCTCAAGGACTTGACCCGGTACCGTCTCCTTCCAATCAACACTCGGAAGGTCATGTGGTCGAGCGTGGCACCGTTCTCCCGCACCCCAACGCCTTGCGCGCAAGCCATGCTGCGATACGGGAAGGGCTGGCCGTTCTTTTCTATTGGCTCAACGGGTGGACCGGCCCACCCTGGGCTCCATAGATCAACGGGCTCAAAGTTTGGACTAACTCCTCCCGGGCTTCTTCGAGTCGCTTGGGGCCGGATCTCGGTTCTCTGGACTTGTTCGGCCTGATCCCCTTAGAATTCATCCGTTGTGACTGAACTTGAGAAGGCTGCCGCGCTCGGCCAGCCCTCCTTTGTGTGGAGGGCGGGTCAGGAACGCCGGCTGCAGATGATACTTCAGGCTGCCTCGGGACGTGAGCGCGGCTGGGTGCTGGACAACGGCTGCGGTATCGGCATGTATCTGGAGCGGTTGGCTCCGAATGCCGAACATGCGATCGGCCTGGAGTTCGATTTCGATCGCGCGGCTGAGGCACGCGGACGACCGCTGGAGGTCCTATCCGCGCGCGGTGAGCAGCTCCCTTTTCCGGATGAATCGTTTGACCTGATGCTCTCGCATGAAGTCGTCGAGCACGTGGACGACGATCGAGCGGCGGTCGCGGAAATGGTGCGCGCCCTACGACCCCCGTCCGATGAC
>CAYZXF010000155.1:0-4127 GCA_964482355.1 uncultured Anaerolineaceae bacterium
ATCCCATCCGAACCATCATCGACCAGGATCTGCTGCAATATGAAGGCATTTGGGCTGCAGCCGGCAGCTCGCGGTCGGTCTTTCGCCTTTCACCCGACGATCTCCTGCAGCTAACTGCGGGCCAGGTGGCCAATATCAGCCGGCCCGATTAAATTCCCTAATCGCACTTGCATTCATGGTGTGGGATCGCGTCTCGCACTCATGGGCTGGGATCGCGACTCGCATCCATATGCTCTCTCTGCCCTCTCCGAGAGCGTTCGCAATCCCGCTAGCCCGCGCCTTATAATTCCCGCATGAAAGATCGATCGCCGCCTCTTGTGATAGGCATCGCAGGAGGCACAGGCTCAGGCAAGACAACGATTGCAGACGTCGTGATGAGTCGCATTGGCGCCGAGCACATCGCCTTTCTTCCCCACGATGCGTACTACCGCAATCTGGACGACCTACCTCTGGCGCAGCGGGACTTAGTGAATTTCGATCACCCAGACTCACTCGATACTGATCTCATGATCTCCCATCTCAAGAAACTCAGGGCCTGGGAGAAGGTGAATATCCCTGTTTACGACTTCACCCGCCATGAAAGAACCCCGGAAACCATGCCCCTCGAGCCGCACCCGGTCATTCTGGTGGAGGGTATCCTGGTGTTTGCCGAACCCAAGCTGCGGGATATGTTTGACGTAAAGATCTTTGTGGATACGCCGCCAGATGTGCGTTTTATCAGGCGGCTTCAGCGTGACATACAAGAGCGTGGTCGCTCAATGGACTCAGTCATTCAGCAGTATCAAACAACCGTGCGGCCAATGCATGAAGAGTTCGTGGAAACTTCTAAGCACTTTGCGGACGTCATCATTCCGGAGGGCGGCCTGAACACAGTCGCGATGGACATGGTCGTCGCCCGCATTTCCGCTCTGCTCGATAGCCGATAAAAAGGAGGCAATAATGGGTTCAAAACAATACAGTTCTCCACCAGAGATGAGTATCGATCCTAATCTCACTTACAGCGCCACGATTAAAACCGCAGGCGGCGACATCGTGCTGCGACTATATGCCGACAAGGCGCCAAACACGGTGAACAACTTCGTGTTTCTGGCCCGTGACGGCTATTACGACGGCGTGATTTTCCATCGTGTAATTGAAAATTTCATGGCGCAGACCGGCGACCCGACCGGCACCGGTACCGGAGGTCCCGGATACAAATTCGATGACGAATTTCATCCTGATTTGCGCCACGATGGCCCGGGTGTCTTGTCGATGGCGAACGCGGGCCCCGGCACCAATGGTTCGCAGTTCTTCATCACCCATATCGAAACCGACTGGCTTGACGATAAGCACTCAGTCTTCGGGTACGTGTCCTCGGGTATGGAAGTGGTACTTGCGATCGCGGTACGCGACCCGAGCGAGCCGAGCGAATCAGCGGTGGCCATTGAGGCGATCGAGATCTCAGAGCAGTGACGGAAGAGGTAAGTCAAGAGGGGGAGATGCGCCAAACCGATTGGCGCACCACCGCTCTGCGCATATTGGCTCTGATGGCGGCGATCGCAATCACGGTCGCCGGATACCTTCTTAGAGACGAACTTAAAGACCTGGAAGTCCTGGGATACCCCGGCGTCTTCCTCATCTCACTGATCTCCAACGCAACTATCGTCTTGCCGGCCCCTGGTTTTATTGTCACCATAGTTGCGGGCAGTATCTTTAATCCGATCCTGGTTGCAGTCGCCGCCGCAGCCGGGGCCGCGCTCGGAGAACTGACCGGCTACCTGGCTGGATACAGCGGGCGCGGGGTTTTCGAACGATCCCCCTCCTACGATCGGCTCGAGGAATTGATGGAGAAGTATGGCGGATGGACCGTTTTGGTTCTAGCTGCAACCCCAAATCCTTTTTTTGACATCGCTGGCGCGGCGGCTGGTGCCTTACGAATGCCAGTGCTCGCGTTCCTAGCTTGGGCGTTTGCTGGGAAGATGATCAAGATGCTGGCTCTTGCCTACGCCGGTGCGCTCGGCATCGATTGGATTCTTGGATTACTTGGCTAGGTTTTGCGCACGCTGCATGACATTCTGCCCAAGGCTCCCCTATCTCCAACCGTAAGGTGCCCAACTGCTGCTAAGATCATGGCTATGCGCATTTTCCCACTTATCAAGCCGCAAATTGCGCCTTCTTTATGGTGAACTCTTTAAGCGCATTTTGGTCGATATCGACACCTAAGCCCGGGCCGGAGGGCACGTCGATCGTCCCGTCTGAGTTGAGCTCGAAACGAGGGCTTGCGACGTCGACTTCATAGTAGCGGTCAGTAGCCGAAATGTCCCCGGGAAGCGTGAATCCTGGCAGCGCGGCCAGGGCGAGATTCGACGCACGTCCAATTCCTGTCTCCAGCATCCCACCGCACCAGACTGGAATGTTGCGGGTTGAACAGAGATCGTGGATTTTGACCGCCTCGGTCAGTCCCCCCACTCGCCCCGCCTTGATATTGATGATGCGGCAGGCATCCAGGTCTAGTGCTTGACGCGCCATCGTGACCGAGTGAATGCTTTCGTCTAAACAGATCGGCGTGGACACGCGGGCCTGCAGTTCGGCATGCGCCTGAATGTCCTCCTCAGGAAAAGGCTGCTCGATCAAGACCAATCCATATCGATCCATATTCTGGAAAACTTTGGATTGGTTAGTATCGTAGGCTGCATTGGCGTCGACCTGCAGCAGTAGGTCTGGATGGGCCTCACGCACCGCCTCAACGCACTCAAGATCCATCCCCGGCTTGATCTTCAATTTGACGCGGCGATACCCCTCATTGAGATGATGCCGGACCACTTCAAGCAGCGTCCCGACATCGTCCTGGAGACCAATCGAAACCCCAACCTCGACTTGCCTGCGTTCGCCCCCAAGCATCTCAGCGAGCGGTTCGCCCTCAATCCGGCCGGCGAGGTCCCATAGCGCCATCTCAAGACCGGCCTTGGCCATAGGATGCCCCTTGATTCCCGCGACATGGTTGGGAAACTTCGATGGCGTACCCAGCTCCAATCCCAGAATAGTCGGCACGAGGAAATCCTCTAATATGTGCCAGGCCGTTCCAGTCGATTCGTAGGAGTACCAGGGCACTCGCTGCGTCACACATTCGCCCCAACCCTCTTGCCCATCTCCCTCCACATGGATCAGGAGACACTCGCGGTCCTGTTCGACATGCATCGATGTCTCGAATCGGTGGACCAGCGGCATCGAAATATGGTGGATTTCGACCGTGTCAATCTTCATGGATTCAAATTCTCCGCGCTAGCCGCCGTCTTCTCTGCTCCAGGCACGATGGCTATGCGCAATCTGCCCTTAGAAACGGTGACTGTCAGCAGATACCAGGCAGGTCATCCCAATGTGCTTTCGCCCAGACTTAGCACGTAATATGAACGGGGGTATTTTTCCCCCTTTAAATGCACAAAATCCGTGGCTACGTAGCCCGCCTCAAACGCACCTTCGAAGATTGATCGGGTCAGCATCCGCCACTCGTTTGCCAGCCCCATGTCGTGGCGCTTCACCGCCTGGAAGTCGGGAGGGATTTCCACCATCACCAGGTTGCTGCTGGGTGTTTCGGCCCCTTCGCCCGGTCGCGGAAAGCCGTCATCTGCCAGTCCGGCGGAATTCAGCTTCTGCGCACCGGCGGATAGATAATTCGCGAAATCAAGGGGGGGGCGGGATCCTTCCAGCCGTGATTCCACTCGATTGGAAGTGAGCCACCAATCGACCTGAAATCGGTCTGAAGGAATGCCTTTGTTCAATCCGTCTCGCATTTCGCCATAGACTTCGCGCTTGTAGGTTCGACAAACGGCTCCCAGCCGATGGACATTTAGGTAGGCATTCACGCTCATCAGGGGATCAAAGGTCCAGGTCGCCAGCCGAATCCCTTGCTGGAGGAGCGCCGCGCGCTGCGCTTGCTTCAGAGCGACCGCCAGCCCCTTACCTCTGTGCTCAGGATGTACCCCCACCTGGTGGGAGCAGTGTTTGAGGCGCGCCATTGCGACACGATCCGGGCTTTCCTGATCGGTTCCCAGAAAACCCATCACGTATCCAACCAGCTCGTCGCCCTCCATTGCCCCCAAAACCAGGCCGCCATTTGAGGCGACCGTGAGCAGCAAGTGTGCGGGCAC